>CAKZLD010000059.1 GCA_937125135.1 uncultured Ignavibacterium sp. | reverse complement strand
TTTTTAATCTCTGTTTCTTTGTGCCTCTGTGGTTGAGGTCTTCTTCAAGTCAAAAGAAATTTCACCACGGAGACACGGAGACACAGAGATAAAACAAATAACAATCTGAAGTTCTTTTTTAACCTCTGTTTCTTTGTGCCTTTGTGGTTAAATTATTTTTAGGAGTTACATGTTCGAAGTTGATTTAAAAAAATTCAAAAAGTACGACAAACCCGGACCTCGTTACACAAGTTATCCGACTGCTCCTCAGTTTCACGAAAATTTTACTCACAAAGATTTTCTTAATGAAATAATCAAAACAAATCAAGCTGAGAAAAAAGCACCACTTTCACTTTACTTTCATCTACCTTACTGTGATACACTCTGCTATTTCTGTGGTTGTAATATGATTGTTACACGGAACAGAGATAGAATCAGAGAATACATAAACTACGTTAAGAGAGAAATTGATTTGCTAAAATCATATCTTGCTGATGATAGAATCGCAGTGCAACATCACTGGGGCGGCGGAACTCCAACGCATCTTAATCCAGATGAAATAAATGATTTATCTTCATACATAAATTCAAATTTTGCTTTCATTGAGAATGCAGAAATTAGTTGTGAGATTGACCCGAGAGAATTAAAAAAAGAACATCTCGAAGCATTGAGAAATAACAGGTTTAACAGAATTAGTATGGGTGTTCAGGATTTTAATGAAAAAGTTCAGAAAGCTGTTAACAGAATTCAACCTGAAGAAATAACAATACAAGCAATTCAGTGGATAAGAGAACTTGGTTTTGAATCTCTCAATCTTGATTTGATTTACGGGCTTCCTCATCAAACAGTTGATTCTTTTGAAAAAACAGTTGATAAGATAATTGAAATTTCTCCTGACAGAATCGCAGTTTTCAATTATGCACACGTACCATGGATGAAAAAACATATGACTCTGATTAATCCTGAAGATATTCCTGTACCTGAAGTTAAACTTGAAATACTCAAAATGACAATTGAAAAACTTACTTCAAACGGATATGAATTTATTGGAATGGATCATTTCGCAAAACCAGATGATGAGCTAACTATAGCACTTAAAGAAAAAAAATTATACAGAAACTTTCAGGGCTACAGCACACACGCAGGAACTGATTTATATGCACTTGGAATAACTTCAATCTCACAACTAAAAAATATTTATGCACAGAATCATAAAACTGAAAAGGAATATTATTCAGCTTTGAATGAAAACATCTTCCCAATTCATAAAGGATATTATCTTACCGATGATGATCACTTACGAAGAGAAGTTATAATGAAACTAATGTGCAATTTTGAATTGAACTTCAGTGAGATTGAAGAAAAGTATAAGATTAACTTCAATGAATATTTCTATTCTGGTTTAACAAATTTGAAAGAGATGATTGAAGATGGTTTGCTCTCACTTTCATATGGCGGAATCAAAGTAAATCAGATTGGCAAACTTCTGATAAGAAACATTGCTATGAATTTCGATGGCTTTATTGAACGTCAGCAAGATAAAGCCAGATATTCAAGAACCGTCTGAAATAAATCTTCCCTTTATCATCATTAAATAAAGTTCATAATTTCTTTGGTCGGTTGTAAAAATAATGGATAAATTTCGATAGTTAATTTTACATTTTTTTCCAACTTCAAAAGGGAGAATAATATGAACTACCGAATTGAAAAGGACACAATGGGAGAAATTCAAGTCCCATCTGACAAATACTACGGAGCCCAAACCGCAAGATCATTGATGAATTTCAAAATTGGTGGAGATAAATTTCCGAGAGAATTTATTAGAGCTTTGGGAATTCTTAAAAAAGCTGCTGCACTAACTAACAAAGAATTAGGAACACTCAGTGCCGAAAAAGCTGATTTGATTTGTCGTGCAGCTGATGAAGTTATGGATGGAAAACTTGACGAGCATTTTCCTTTGGTGGTGTGGCAAACAGGAAGTGGTACTCAAACCAATATGAATGCAAATGAAGTGATTGCAAATCGTGCTATTGAATTAGCCGGCGGTGAACTCGGAAGTAAAAAACCAATTCACCCAAATGATGATGTGAACAAAGCTCAATCTTCAAATGATACTTTCCCAACAGCAATGCACATTTCTGCAGTTGAACAAATTCATAGAAGATTGATTCCGATGGTTACAAAACTCAGAGATGCACTTCAGAAAAAATCAGAAGAATATAAAGATATAATAAAAATTGGCAGAACTCATCTTATGGATGCAGTGCCTCTGACATTGGGACAGGAATTTAGTGGATACGTTCAAATGCTAACTAATGGTCTCGAAAGAATTGAAGCAGCATTACCGAGATTATATGAACTTGCTCTCGGCGGTACAGCAGTTGGAACGGGATTAAATACTCATCCGCAATTTGCGGAACTATCTGCAAAAAAAATTGCAGAAATTACCGGATTACCTTTCGTTTCAGCAAGAAACAAATTTGAAGCCTTAGCTACTCACGATGCATTAGTAGAATTTCACGGTGTATTAAAAACTCTTGCTGCATCATTGATGAAAATTGCAAATGACATAAGATGGCTTGGCTCAGGTCCTAGATGTGGATTAGGTGAACTACATCTTCCTGAAAATGAACCAGGTAGTTCAATTATGCCCGGCAAAGTTAATCCAACCCAGAGCGAAGCAATGACAATGGTTTGTGCTCAGGTTTTTGGAAATGATGTTGCCGTTAATTTCGGTGGTGCAAGTGGAAATTTCGAACTTAATGTGTTCAAACCTGTTATAATTTTTAATGTTCTTAATTCAATCAGATTACTTTCGGATGCTTGTGAAAGCTTTACAGATAATTGTGTTGTTGGTATTGAAGCTAATCTTGATAATATTAAAAAACATCTTGATAACTCTTTGATGTTGGTTACTTCACTTAATCCCGTTATTGGCTATGATAATGCTGCTAAAGTGGCAAAGAAAGCTCATTCTGAAAATAAAACTTTGAAGCAAGCGGCTGTTGAATTGGGATTATTGACTGAAGAGAAATTTGATGAAATTGTCAGACCAGAAAAAATGGTCGGACCTAAAGCTTAAATTTTTTCAATTTTTTAATAAGAGGAAATTCAATGAATCCAGAAATAAAAAATTTTTACGGCTCTATTCTTGAGTCAATTGAAAAAGATGGTTTGTACAAAAAAGAAAGAATAATTACATCACCTCAATCAGCACATATTGAAGTTTTACATTCACAAAAAGTTTTAAATATGTGTGCTAATAACTATCTCGGATTATCTGATAATAAAGATTTAATCCAAGCTGCTAAAGATGGACTTGATCAATGGGGATTTGGCTTATCTTCAGTAAGATTTATTTGCGGTACTCAGGAAATTCATAAAATTCTCGAAAGAAAAATTTCTGAATTTCTCGAAATGGAAGACACAATTCTTTATACATCCTGCTTTGATGCAAATGGTGGATTATTCGAAACACTTTTAACTGAAGAAGATGCAATAGTTAGTGATGAACTTAATCATGCAAGTATAATTGACGGAATTCGTTTGTGTAAAGCTCAGAGATATCGTTATAAAAATTGTGATATGAATGATTTGGAAGAAAAACTTAAAGAAGCAAAATCAAACAATGCTAAAAAAATTCTGATTGCAACAGATGGAGTTTTTTCAATGGATGGATTTATTGCTCCGTTAAAAGACATTTGTGATTTAGCTGATAAATATGGTGCAATGGTTATGGTGGATGATTCACACGCAGTCGGATTTATGGGTGAGCACGGTAAAGGAACTCACGAATTTAATGGAGTAATGGGTCGAGTTGATATAATTACTGGAACGCTTGGTAAAGCTCTCGGAGGCGCAAGTGGTGGATATACTTCTGCAAGACAGGAGATAGTAGATTTACTCAGACAACGTTCAAGACCTTATTTGTTTTCTAACACAGTTGCTCCTGCGATTGTTGCAGCTTCTATAAAAGTTATTGATATGCTTTCAAAAACCACGGAACTAAGAGATAGATTAGAGAGAAATACAAAATATTTCAGAGAAAAAATTAAAGAAGCTGGTTTTCAAATTAAAGAAGGAATTCATCCCATAGTTCCGATAATGTTAGGAGATGCAGTTTTAGCACAGAAAATGGCAGCTAAAATGTTGGAAAAAGGAGTTTACGTGATTGGATTTTTCTATCCAGTTGTTCCTAAAGGTACTGCAAGAATCAGAGTTCAGATTTCAGCGGCGCATTCACTTGAAGATTTAGATTTTGCAGTTGAAAAATTTTCTGAAGTTAAAAAAGAAATGGGAATTTGAGAGCCTCATCCCCAGCCCCTCTCCTAAGGAGAGGGGAGTTATTAAAATTTAAAAATCTTAAATCGTTGTTCATCAATCTTTTAATCATTTTTCTAATGACTGATGGCAAATGACTAATGACTAACAACCAACAACTCACTCTAAAATTTTCAACTCCCAATCTTTCATTCTAAAGTTCAAATCAAGTTGAATAGTCGTAATTCATTCCATCAAACATCGACATAAAAAATCCACCTAAAACAATGAAGAATACAATCGTGAAAACAACTACAATTGCAAAGAAAATCAGAGTTGCCTGAGCCCACGTCTTTTTGCTTGGGTGAGTATCACTACCAAAAGCCCAAACAAAAAGCATTATGAAGCCAATAACCGGAATTGCTTGAATTAGAAAAGTAATCAGCCAATCTCCGATAGTTAAAGATTTGAATTGTCTTGGTTGAGGTGTATAATTCGGTAGTTCCATTCTAACTCCGTATTTATTATTTCACATTATAAAAATTAATAAATAATTATTAAAATCAAAATTCATTCTTAAAAATGGGAATTAGTCGAAAATTTAGATTGTCAATTCTGAAATATCAATCATTTTACAGCAAAATTCATAAAAAAATCAATAAATACGGTGGTATTATAGTTGAAAGTGTAATGAAACTGCAATCAGAAATTTTTAACAAAAATTATAAACGGTAAAAAATGGAAAGAATGAAAGTAACAATTGATGGCAATGAAGCCGCAGCGTATGTGGCTTTTAATACAAATGAAATTATAGCAATTTATCCGATAACTCCATCTTCAAATATGGCTGAATGGTGTGACACCTGGGCTTCAGTCGGTATGAAAAATATTTGGGGAGTTACTCCTACTGTTACAGAATTACAAAGCGAAGGTGGTGCTGCTGGTGCGGTTCACGGGGCATTGCAAAATGGTGCGCTTACAACCACTTTCACTGCATCACAAGGGCTTTTACTGATGATCCCAAATATGTATAAAATTGCTGGTGAATTGACCTCAACAGTATTTCACGTTTCTGCAAGATCAATCGCAGCTCAAGCTCTTTCAATTTTTGGAGACCACTCCGATGTTATGTCGGTAAGACAAACAGGTTTTGCTTTATTGTCATCAGGTTCAGTTCAGGAAATAATGGATTTTGCGCTTATTGCTCAGGCTTCAACCCTTGAAGCAAGGATTCCGTTCCTTCATTTCTTTGACGGTTTTAGATCTTCTCACGAAGTTATGAAAATTGAAGAGTTGACTAAAGAAGATATGAAATTCATGTTAGATGATGATTTAATTATTGCACACAGAAAAAGAGCTTTATCTCCGGATAATCCGGTTATCAGGGGAACAGCTCAGAATCCAGATGTTTATTTTCAAGGAAGAGAAACTGTTAATCCTTTCTATAATGCTTGTCCATCAATTGTTCAAAAACAAATGGATAAATTTGCCAAATTAACCGGTAGACAATATAAATTATTTGAGTATGTTGGCGCTCCCGATGCTGAAAAAATTATTATTCTTATGGGCTCAGCAACTCAAACTGTTGAAGAAACAGTTGAATACTTAGTATCAAAAGGTGAGAAAGTTGGCGCAATCAAAGTAAGATTATACAGACCTTTTTCGATAGATAGCTTTATAGATGCCATTCCCACAACGGTTAAATCAATTGCTGTTTTGGATAGAACAAAAGAACCTGGCTCTGCAGGCGAACCCCTTTATCAGGATGTTCTAAATGCAATCTCTGAAAAATATATGAATGGTGAATTGAAATTTGCTTATCCGAAAGTAGTTGGTGGAAGATATGGTTTGTCTTCAAAAGAATTTACTCCGGGAATGATAAAAGCAGTTTTCGATAACTTAGATCAAAGTAAACCTAAAAACCATTTTACCGTTGGAATCGTTGATGATGTAACCAATTTAAGCCTTGAATATGACCCTGATTTTTCAGTTGAAGATCCACAAACATTCCGTGGAAAATTCTTCGGTTTGGGTGCTGATGGAACTGTCGGTGCTAACAAAAATTCTATTAAAATTATTGGCGAAGGAACTGATTATTATGCTCAGGGTTACTTTGTTTATGATTCCAAAAAGTCTGGCTCCGTTACCGTTTCACATTTAAGATTTGGACCAAAGCCGATTAAATCTACTTACCTGATTAGAAAAGCAAATTTTATAGCTTGTCATCAACAAGTCTTTTTAGAAAAAATGGATATGTTGCAAGATGCGGTTGAAGGAGCCACATTTCTACTTAATACTCAAGTTCCAAAAGAAAAAGTTTGGGACTCACTACCTGAAAAAGTTCAAAGGGACTTAATTGAAAAGAAAATGAAATTTTACATCATCGATGCTTATAAAGTCGCTCAAGAAACAGGAATGGGTGTAAGGATTAACACAACAATGCAGACGTGCTTCTTTGCAATTTCAAATATCTTTCCAAAAGAAGAAGCTATTTCTTTGATTAAAGATTCAATTAAGAAAACTTATGGTGCAAAAGGCGATAAAATCGTTAAGATGAACTTTGATGCTGTTGATAAAACTTTAGATAATTTATTTGAAGTTCCTGTACCTGATAAAGTTACAAGTAACATTAAACTTCAACCTGCAATTCAGGGCGATGCACCGGAATTTGTAAAAGAAGTTCTTGCAAAAATTATTGAAGGAAAAGGAGATACTATCCCTGTAAGTAAAATGCCGGTTGATGGAACATATCCACTTTCATCGGCAAGATATGAGAAGAGAAATATTGCTTTGGAAGTTCCTGTTTGGGATCCTGAAACTTGTATTCAATGTAATAAATGTGTGATGGTATGTCCGCACGCTACTATTCGTGCTAAAATTTTTACAGAGGATATTGTGAAAGATGCTCCTCCAACTTTCAAGTACACCAAATTCAGATCAAAAGATTATGGTGATAATCTACTTTATTCTCTTCAGGTAGCAGTAGAAGATTGTACAGGTTGCGCACTTTGTGTTGATGTTTGTCCGGCAAAGAATAAAAAAGAGACAAGATTAAAAGCAATAAATATGGCTGACCAACTTTCAATTCGTGAGATTGAACGTGCAAACTGGGATTTCTTTTTCAAAATACCTGACATTGACAGAAGAAAAGTTGCAGTTTCCAAAGTTAAAGATTCACAATTCTTGCAGCCATTATTTGAATTCTCAGGGGCTTGTTCCGGATGCGGTGAAACTCCTTACGTTAAATTAGTTACTCAATTATTCGGAGATAGAACGATTATAGCAAACGCAACCGGTTGTTCTTCAATTTATGGTGGAAATCTTCCAACTACACCTTACTCTACTGATAATAACGGAAGAGGTCCCGCCTGGTCTAATTCACTTTTTGAAGATAATGCTGAATTTGGTTATGGTTTCAGATTGGCAATTGATAAACATAATCATCAGGCAAAATTACTGCTCCAAAAATTAGCTGGAGATATTGGTGATGATTTAGTTTCAGCACTTTTGAATGCAAAACAAAAAGATGAATCTGATATTTATGATCAAAGAGAAAGAGTAGCAGCACTAAAACAAAAGTTGAATGATTTACTTGCAGCAAACACAAATGGAAAAGCTGAAGATTTCAAACATCTTTTAAGTTTAGCTGATTATCTTGTTAAGAAGAGTGTTTGGATTATCGGTGGAGATGGTTGGGCTTATGATATTGGTTATGGAGGGTTAGATCACGTTCTTGCAAGTGGTGCTAATGTGAATATGCTTGTGCTCGATACAGAAGTCTATTCTAACACTGGCGGACAAAGTTCTAAATCAACACCAAGAGGAGCCGTTGCTAAATTTGCTGCAGCAGGTAAACCAGCAGGCAAAAAAGATTTGGGTTTGATGGCAATGAGTTATGGAAATGTTTATGTAGCTAAAATTGCAATGGGTGCTAACGACCAGCATACATTAAGAGCAATTCTCGAAGCAGAAGCTTACGATGGTCCTTCTTTAATAATTGCTTACAGTCATTGTATTGCTCACGGAATAAATATGGCAACCGGTATGAACAATCAGAAAGCAGCAGTGGATTCAGGATATTGGCCATTATACAGATACAATCCTGAATTGGCTCTTGAAGGTAAAAATCCATTCAAACTGGAATCCAAAGGATTAAAAATTCCTTTCAAGGATTATGCATATATGGAAACAAGATACAAAATGCTGACTAAATCTCATCCAGAACTTGCAGCTAAGTTAATCAAAGAAGCTCAGGAAGATGTAATCAAACGTTGGAAAGAATATGAAAGAATGGCTGCCTGGGAACCGGAAAAAGCTAACTGAATGAATTAAAAAAAGTTTTAAGATTATAAAGGAAATAATAATGGATATTACAACTAATTATCTCGGTTTGAAACTAAAATCACCTATAATTCCATCTGCTGGTCCTTTATCTGAAAAAATCTCAAATATTAGAGAGATGGAAGATGCCGGCGCTGGTGCAGTTGTGCTTTATTCAATATTCGAAGAGCAAATTGAACACGAACAGTTTGAATTGGATTACCTCACTTCAATTCACGCCGAAAGTTACGCCGAAGCAACTTCATATTTTCCGGAACCTTTCGATTTCAAAGCTGGACCAGAAGAGTATCTTGACCTAATTCGTAAAGCCAAAGAATCAGTGAATATGCCTATCATTGCAAGTCTCAATGGAAAATCATTAGGTGGTTGGACAGAGTATGCAAAGTTAATCGAGCAAGCTGGAGCTGATGCTTTGGAATTGAATATTTATCTGCTGCCAACAGATATCCATAAATCATCAAATGCAGTTGAACAAATGTATGTTGATATTGTAAAGGCAGTAAGAAGTTCTGTTAAAATTCCTATTGCTGTTAAAATGCATCCTTTCTTTACCTCAACAGCGAATGTATCGCAACAGTTAGTAAAAGCAGGTGCTAATGGATTAGTATTATTTAACAGATTTTATCAACCCGATATTGATTTAGAAAAACTTGAGGTTGTGCCAAATGTTTTATTAAGCACTCCAATGGCAATGAGATTGCCTTTGAGATGGATTGCTATTCTTTATAACAGAGTTAATGCCGATTTAGCTGCAACAAGCGGTATTTATAATGCTTCGGATGTTATCAAAATGATAATGGCTGGTGCAAAAGTTACAATGATGTTATCAAGTCTTATTAAATTCGGAATATCTCACATAGCTGATGTAATTACAGAAATGAAGAATTGGATGGAAGAAAAAGAATATGAATCAATCTCGATGATGCGTGGTAGTATGAGCTATATGAATGTTGATGATCCGTCGAAGTTTGAGCGTGTTAATTATATGAAAATTCTTCACTCATATAAATAAGTTAAAGGCAAATCAGTAAAATCGAAAAGTCAGTCTCTGTAGAATTTACAAGGGCTGACTTTTTTATTTTAAATACTTTTCTTTAATTCATCGCAAACTTTTATTTTGAACTAATTATTTAATCTAATGTTTTAACCATTAAAAATACTTTATGACATTATTTTTTATTTCATTTTTTACAGTTTACACTTTACTTAATTACTATGTTTTCATTCGAGCATTTAATTTATTGCCAAATAATTGGCTTATAAAAACCACTTTCGTAATCCTTTTTATTATAACTTCCTATGGATATGTGCTAAGTAAATCACTTTACAAATATCTATCAGTTTTTGTATATGATATTTGGCTAACTATTGGTGCTATCTGGTTTGCTATGCTGGTATATTTTGTTTTGATTTTATTTGCCATAGATATGACGTTGTTAGTAAATAAATTTTTTAGATTTCTTCCTAAATTTTTATTTGAATATAAGATCAAAGCAATTACTGCAATTTCAGTTTTTGCTGTTGTTTCGATAATTGTTTTTCTTGGCAATTTGAATAAAAGGGACATCATAAAAACAAACGTTGAATTAGAAATTCCCAAACTTAAAAGTAAAATAGACAGCTTGAACATTGTATTGGCATCAGATATTCATTTATCTCCTATTGACGGCGAAAAACTTCTTCCAAAACTTGTTGATAAAATCAATTCATTTAATCCTGATATAATTCTTTTTGCCGGTGATATAGTTGATGACAAAGCTGAAATTTTAGAAGCTCGGGGGATAGGGAAATCATTTTTAAGATTGAAAAGTAAATATGGCATTTTCACAATCAATGGAAACCACGAGTTTATTAATGGAATAGAATCGTCAGTTCGTTATGCACATGAATTAGGAATGACAGTGGTTCGTGACACTGCAATTTTAATTGACGAAAGTTTTTATGTTATCGGAAGAGAGGACACGACTAAATTTCGGTTTGAGGGAATTCATCGAAAAACTTTATCTGAAATTACTGAGAGTTTGGATGAGTATCCCAAAATTTTAATTGATCATACTCCATTCAATTTAAACGAAGCGGTACAAAATGGAATTGATCTGCAACTTTCCGGACATACGCATCACGGACAAATCTGGCCTGCTAATATTATCACTTCTTGGATTTATGAAATCAGTTGGGGTTATAAAAAAATTTCCAATACTCATTTTTATGTTACTTCTGGTGCCGGTACTTGGGGACCACCTGTTCGAACTGGAAGCAAAAGTGAAATTGTTAATATAAAAGTATCGTTCAGATAAAAATCTGGAATCGTTTCAGACTGAAACAAATATTTCTTTTGAGACATTTCTCTTTTTGGTATTTCTTAATAAATGCTTTTTAAGTAACTAAAAGAACTCTTTACTGGCATAATTTTTTTTGCCATATTTCGTTAAAACTGTTTGAACTTTGGAAGAAAAACTTAAAAAATATCTGTCAGTCGAATCTCACGAGATTCTTAATGAGTTTTCGGTGGGAGTTATTGTTTGTAATAATCTTTATGAAGTTTTATTCATTAATAAAGCTTTCATAGAGTTGTGTGATTTTTATGGACTTTCTATACAAGATAGTTCCGTAATAAAGAGTCTCTTCGAAATTGCATTCTTTAATGAAGAATCAATTAAAAAAGAAATCGCGCTACTTCAAAAAGGACTACCATTTGAAAGCGAAATTTCTTCATCTGATTTTAGTAAAAGGGGACTAATTAAATTAATTGTTAAAGCAACTCCTTTATTTGAAAACGGACTTTATGGTGGAGCAATTTTCGTTATTGAAGATATAAGAGTTGCAATTGAAACTACGACAGAGTACATAAAACGAAATGCAGATTTACAAAAAATTATTGAGCAAACTTCTGATTTCTTCATAATAATTGATAGTGAATTTAATGTAAATCAGTATTCAATAAGTGTCCCTCTGATCATTAAAAATAATTTAGATTCAAGTGAAAGACCGTCACTATCTGATGTAATTTTTGATGAAGATCTGAAAATAATTACCTACTATTTGAATTATTCTAAACTGGAAAAAAAATCTTCACACTTTATTATCCGAACATTAAATCAGGTTGAGTATCATTGTAAAATTATCCCTCTTACTAACAAAGCTGGTGAGGTTCCAAACTTTTATTTGTTTTTTGATAAAGTTGATTCAAAAACTTTTGTATTCAAAAATGGTAAAAGAAGTCATCATAATTATCTGGAGTTTTTAAGTAAACTTGATTTAAAATATGTTGTTTATGATTCTGATTTTAATATTATTGACTCAAGTGAAAATCTTGAAGGCATTATTCGAGCTGAGTCAGCAACGGAAAAATCAAAAAGTATATTCGATAAATTTTCGTTTATCAGTCGGAAAGTATTAGAAGATGCGGAAGTTGAATTAAATAAAAATAATTCGTATAAAACGGAAGTACAAGTCACTGATAAAAATAAAACTCAGAAAATTTTTGAGCTTAAATTCTTTGCAATTGATATAAATGAAAAAATACTTTTTCTAAATGATTTAACTGAGTTTTATAATAAAGAAAGAAAGCTTAAAAATAAATTATTTGCTCTAGAGAGTACAATTAACCACTCTTCTCATTTGATTATTCTTTTGAAATCAGATGGTGAGATAATTTTTGTAAATAATGCTTTTTGTGAAAGTCTTGGGTTTGAGAAGAAAAAATTGTTAACAAATTCAATTTATAACTTGATAGATCGTAGTTATCTTGAAAAAAATATTTTTGATCTAAATGCCTTTACTCATAAAAAATCAAGAGAGATAGAACTTCCTCTTAAAAATTTCAAAGATGATAAAATTATTTTTTTAACCTATTTTCATCCAATAAAGAATTCTGATGGCAATTTAATTTTCATTGCTTGTTATCTGAATGAACTCGAGAAAATAAAAGCCAGAGAATCAGAAATTCAATTTTATAACCAGATACTTCAAAGTTCATTGGATGGAATCGCTCTCGTAGAAAATGACAGATTTATTAAAGTAAACAAATCTTTATTAAACATTTTTGGATTTGAAAGTGAAAATGAATTAGAAGGAAGATATTTCCTTGATTTAGTTTGGGATGAAGATACTATCAGGGTTTCCGAATTCGTAAGACTTGTCGAGCTTAAGAAACAATCACCCGGTAAAATAGATTTTGTTGGACGTAGAAGTGATAATTCAAGAATCTCTGTTGAAATGTCGGTCGGTTTACTTGAAAATGAGCAACGTACTGTTTTGATATTATCCATTCGCGATGTTACAGAAAAAATCAGAGCTCATAGTGTTATCAGAGAGTCTGAGGAGAAATATCGAACCGTTGCTGAAAATCTTGATGACTGCTTATTTACTTTTGAAAGAATAGGATTTGCATTCAAACCTGTTTTTTGTACGTCGTCAATTAAGAAAATAATTGGTTACTCTGAAAAAGACTTTTTGTCTGATTCAAAGTTTTTATTCAGAATTGCTTTCCCGGAAGATTTCAAAAAGTTAAAACCAAAACTTATGGATATTCTCGAAAGCAGAAGCAAAAAACAAGGTGAGCTTGAATTCAGGGTCATCAACAAAAATGGTAATCTGATATGGGTTAAAATTAAATTGAATTTGCAAAGGTCATTAAGCGGAAATGTACAGAAAATTTTTGGAATAATGAGCGATATAACTATCGGTAAAAAGAACGAAGAAGAACTCATCAAATCAAATGAAGAATTGACCAGATTGAATGAAACCAAAGATAGATTCATTTCAATTGTCTCACACGATTTAAGAACACCGTTTACCTCAATACTTGGATTCACTGATTTACTACAAAATGATGATTCACTAACTGAATCAGAGAAGAAACAGTATATTAAATTTATCGGGGAATCTGCACAAACAATGCTTTCTTTGGTCAATTCAGTGCTTGATTGGACAAGGCTGCAAACAGGAAGAATTAAGTTTGAACCAGAAAAGACAAACATAAATGAGATTATAAAGCGAGTAGTAAATTCTTTGTCAGGTGTTGCAATGCAAAAGTCAATCAAAATTTATAATCTCGTTAAAGATGATATTTATCTTTTTGTTGATAAAAATCTTATCTCTCAGGTTTTTTATAATCTTATTTCTAATGCAATTAAGTTTTCTTTTGAAAATGGTAAAATAGAAATTTCAGCGACACTAAATTCAACACACACTTATTACACTTTCAGTGTAAAGGATAATGGAACCGGAATCAAGCCTGAGGATTTAAACAAATTATTCTTAGTTGAATCAAAGTTTACTACAGAAGGTACATCAGGTGAAAAGGGAAGTGGATTAGGACTTTCATTAGTCAAAGAAATAGTTGAAAAGCACAATGGTAAAATTTGGGTTGAGAGTCAGTACCGAAAAGGGTCTAATTTCCTGTTCAGTTTACCTTCTTCTTCTGCTGTTATCTTGCTTGTTGAACCAGAAGCTTCCGATCGAATGCTTTACAGTAAGCTGATAAAAAATTTCAAACCTGATTTTAATATTCATTCTGTATTATCAGGCTCTGAAGGATTACAGAAAATCAAACAATACGATCCCGCTCTTGCTATCATCAATCATTCACTTTCTGATATGAGCGGTTTGGATTTCGTCAAGCAGGTTCTAAATCTTAATCTTACAAAAAAATTGCAAATAATAGTAATAGGTTCTAAGCTGGACAGAGCTGTAATGAGTGATTATAATCAGCTTGGAGTATATTACATTATCAGTAAACCTGTTAATGTAAATACATTTCAACAAGCAATAGACAAATCTTTAATTAAATCATTTCAGAAAACAAAAATTTAGTTTATTTCAAATCTCCCGTTATTGGCTTGACGACCAATTCTTCAACAACTGCATTTCCCTCATTAAGATATGCCCATACAATTGTTCGAGCAACATTCTGAGCAGTCATCATCATTGATGAAAACTCTTCTCTAAGTTTTTTAGGCCACATCTGAGTTTCAGTTGCACCTGGTAGAATGTTAATGATGCGAATATTATGTTTTCTAACTTCTTCCCGAAGTGAATTTGAATAAGCGAGTAAACCAGCTTTTGAGGCTGAATAAGCAGAACTTTTTGTATAAACTTGTCTTGCAACGACAGAAAGCACATTTATAATTGTTCCACCACCATTTTCGATGAAGTGAGGCAAGACGGTTTTTATCGTATAAATAGAACCCAACAAATTTGTGCTTATTATATCTTCAATTTCCCGGATTGAATTTTCTTCTGAAAGTTTGAAAGTGGTGATGCCAGCGTTATTTATCAGGCATCCCAGCTTACTCTTAGAAATTATTTTTTTGAAAGTGTTATCTACATTAGAATGTGAAGCTACATTGCAGGGCATAATCTCAACGCTTTGCTCTTCAGGAAGTTCTTTGTTTAATCTTTCTAAATCAACACTATTTCTGGAAGAGGCAAATACCTTATATCCAATTTTGGTGAATTCAATAGCTACAGCTTTTCCAATTCCGCTGCTTGCACCAGTAATCCATATTCCATAATTCTTTTTCATTACACGTTTTTCATTTTAATAAGATTTAAATATTCATTTCTGGTTTTCTCATCCTCTTTGAATACTCCGTGCATCGCACTTGTAGTAGCAGAGCAATTTTGCTTTTCAACTCCCCGCATCATCATACACATATGATACGCTTCAGAAACAACAGCAACTCCGATTGGTTCAAGAAATTTATCTAATGTATCTGCAATCTGCTGAGTCATTCTTTCCTGTACTTGAAGTCTTCTGGCAAATACATCAACAATTCTTGGAATTTTACTGAGCCCTACAATTTTACCATTTGGAATGTATGCAACGTGAACTTTTCCGTAGAAAGGTAGAAGATGATGTTCACACATACTATAAAAATCTATATTCTTCACTAAAACCATTTCATCATATTTCTCAGTAAAGATGGCATCATTTAATACTTCATTTATATCCATTTTGTAACCAGAGCATAAAAACTCATAAGCTTCTGCGACTCTCTTAGGAGTTCGGATTAATCCCTCCCTTGAAGGATCTTCTCCTATTTCAATTATCAAATCTTTTATGATGTTTTGAATTTTCTCTTTGTCCAAATTTATCCTCGATATTCAAAATAGTTGTTTTCAGTTTCGTAAAGTTTTATTGAATAAAGCTTTCCATTTGGAATTTTATCTTCCAACTGTTTCCATATTGCTATACAAATATTTTCAGAAGTTGGGATTAATCCTTTCATGAAAATTGTATCTGTGTTTAAATTTTTATGATCGACATGTTCAATAACATTCTCTCTGATGATTTCTTTCAATAACTTCAAGTCAAGAACAAAACCAGTGTGTTCATCTACTTCACCAGCAACAGTAACTTCAAGAGTGTAATTATGTCCGTGCCAATTCGGATTGCTGCACTTGCCGAAAATTTTTGCATTCTCTTCATCTGAAAGTTCAGGTCTGAATAATCTATGCGCTGCTGAGAAGGTTTCTCTTCTTGTAATGTATATCATTTATTGCTCTTTCAACGCTTCAATTACTTCATTATGATGATTTGGCACTTTTACTTTTTCAAAAACTTTTTTCACCGTACCATCTTTACCAATTATGTATGTTGTTCTTTCAACTCCCATATATTTTTTACCATACATACTTTTTTCTTTCCAGACTCCATATTTCTCAACAACTTTTTTATCAGTATCAGCAAGAAGAATGAAGGGAAGATCATATTTCTCAGCGAATTTTTTATGTGATTCGACTGAATCCGGACTTATTCCAATTACAACAGCATCAAGGTTTGATAATTTTGGGAATGAGTCTCTGAAATTGCAGGCTTCTGTGGTACATCCGGAAGTGTTGTCCTTTGGATAAAAGTAGAGGACAACATTTTTACCGGAGAAATCTGAAAGTTTTACTTTTTTATTATCCTGATTTGGTAAGGTAAAATCAGGCGCTTTTTTGCCAACTTCAATCATATAACTTATTTTATTTTTTCTAAGGTTTCTTTGATTGCAGTATAATTTGGTTCATCACCGGCGCTTTCTAAAACTTCTACATATTGAATTATACCATTTTTATCAATAATAAATGCACTTCTTTTTGACACACCTTTAAAGTCAAATTTTCCCGGAACAAACACATCATACAAAGCACCATAGCTTGCTGAAACTTCTTTATTAAAGTCACTTAGTAATGGAAAATTATAATTGTTTTTTTCAGCAAACATTTTTAATGCAAAGGGACTATCAACGCTAATACCGAGAACTTGTGCATCAAGATTTTCATAAACTTTTAATTCATCTCTGAATGTGCACATCTCTTTAGTGCAGACAGATGTATTTGCCAGAGGGAAGAATAGTAATACAACATTTCTCCCTTTGAATTGCTCCAAAGAAACTTTTTCTGTGTTATGATCAAAAAGTTCGAATTTGGGTGCGGAATCACCTACTTTTAATGGCATATAACCTCCAAATTAAATTATTATAATTATTGACTGAAACATAGATAATATTGATTAAAGAGAAAACACTTATAAAACAAAGTTCACCAATTAAAGTTCATTTATTTTCTGCTAACCATTTTGACCATTGTTCCGGCTGATAACCCACAGAAATATTTTTATTGAATCTGACAATTGGTGTTTTGATAATCAAAGATTGATTTAGTAGTTCTTCTTCTAAATTAAAATTCATATACATCATTCCTCTACCTTTGTAAACTTTGCTCTTTTTATTGAGTAAATCTTCTACTGCAACTCTTTGAGTTATATTATCAAGTTCACCTTTTGTCAAACCTTTTTCAATTAAATCTCTAAAGTAAAAAGGAATTCTTCGTTCTTTAAAAAATCTTTCAGCTTTTTGTGTGTCTTTACATTTTTTTGTTCCAATGATTTGTATGTTCATTTTTATTTCAACTCAATTTTTTGTGTGCGTTTTGTCTTAGGAAATCTGCTTTTCAAACCATCAGGAGATTTTATTGCTGTGCCAAGTGAATGATTTTCGTACTTTATGAGATATTGTCCATAATCCAATTCATTAGCTTCGATTTTTGATCCTGAAATATATTTTTCTAAATCTTCAATATTCTTTAAATGATATATTTTTTTTGTTATGTAATTTGCTAAAACTTGACCTCCATTTGAATGCAAAGTAATTCTATCTCTACTGTCAAAAGCGCCAAACTTTGTTCCAATACGATTAAAATAATTTATATTTTCATCCTGCCATTGTGAATTTATTAAATAAATATCTTTTCCTTTTATCAAAAAATTAAAATTTGAAAAAATTTCAAAATCAATTCCAAAGTGATTAGCAAGTTGGATAAGATATATTTCAATTTGTTTGTTTTTGGATCCAATTATTTTCAGATCAGATTTCGGAACATTAATTTTTTCAAGAGGCTCTGTAGAATCAGTTTTAATCAGCTTCGCGATAAAAAATCCGTCAGAATTTATTTCCCAAGGCAAAATTCTGTGAGTGTGTTCTAATTGTGAATTCAAAGTCTTTGAACCAAATTCAGTTTTTCCATCAATTGTTTTAATCGGAATATTTATTTTCTGAATTTCTACCGGATAATTTTTCAGAACTTTTTCAAGAACAAGTTCATTTTCCTCAACAGAAAGAGTGCAGGTTGAATAAACAATTTCTCCACCAGGTTTCGCCATCTTTATTGCGGCGATAAGTAGTTTCAATTGAATACTATGCAATCTTTCGGAGTGTTCAATTGACCACCAGTCTGTAACTTCACCTCGTTTCTGAATTATTCCTAAACTTGAGCAAGGGGCATCAACTAAAACTTTATCAAAATAATTATCATAAATTTTACTTAATAGTTCGCCTTTGTTGTTAATAACTCCAATGTTCACAAGATTTAATCTATCAATGTTGAAAACTAAAGCTCTTATTCTTCTGACGTCAATCTCATTAGCAACAATAGTTCCTTTGTTATTCATCAATTCAGATAGCTGAGTAGTTTTTGAGCCCGGTGCAGCACACAAATCCAAAACTGTTTCATCTTGATTAGGATTTAAAATCAGAGCAGGTAGCATCGAAGAAAGACTTTGTATGTAATAAAATCCAAGTGTGTGTTCAAGAGTTTTCCCGATTAAATTCTCATTATCGGAATTAACTATTGCAGCAAAAGGAATATTTTCAACTTCATGAATTTCAATTGAATATTTTCTTTTCAGAATTTCTTTGAGTTGTAAAAAATCAGTTTTTAATTGGTTGATTCGTATGTAATCTACAGGAGTGATATCGACAAAATTTTTATAGTTAGTTGCAATATCAGTTCCAAATGTGTTTTGAATATATTCGAAAGCTTTTGAATTGATGTTCATTAATATCGTGTCAGGTTTAGGCTGTGAATAATTTCGTTCGTTATTTTCATTTTATTTATGTTTAAACCAGAGTTATTAATTTCAGTATCAATCATTTTAACTAAATTATCAAAGTACTTCTCATAATCGGCTATAATACTTTTCAATGTGGAATCCTCTGTTGGAATTTTTAGCGATGATTTCCTCTGCAATGA
>CAKZLD010000058.1 GCA_937125135.1 uncultured Ignavibacterium sp. | reverse complement strand
AACTAAAATTACATACGGTGAAAAATTGAGTTGCCTTATGTAATGTAGATTAGTTCAGGATAACAGTTTTGATTTTTTTATTCTTAGTTTAATCGAAAGCTTTTCATCATCATACAAAAATAAATTAACAAGTTTGTCAGCTATTAAATGTGTTTTTTAACTAAGTCAATCTTTTATATATTCACTTTAAAAATATTAGGGAATTGAATGAAATATCGAATTATTATCTTTTTCTTTATCACTGTAATTATATCAACTCAAGCACAAAATAAAGAGAGTAATAACCCACCTATTTATATTGCTTTTTTATGGCATATGCATCAACCTATTTATTGGCCTTATGAATCTGTTGTGCAGACACACAATAATAACAGATATCCATTTTCAATTTTTGATATTTTTAATCAAAGGGTTGGTCCTTACACTTCCTGGCCTAAAAATGCAGTTCAGAGAGGAATAAATGCAGGAATGCCACATTTTGGCTCACAGGTTTCTATTTCAGGATCATTAGTTGAAAATCTGAATAATCTTGAATCAAATGGAAATCAGAATTTTTCAAACTGGAAATCACATTGGAATCAGATTAAGACTCAGACTACAGTTCTTGGTAATCCTCGAATAGATTTAGTTGGGTTTGGTTACCATCATCCTTTAATGGGATTAATTGAAACTAATGATATCAGAAAGCAGATTCAACAGCATAAACAAATATTCGCTCAAAATTTTCAAGGGACATACTCAAAAGGAATTTTCCCGCCGGAAAATGCTTTTTCGCCACGAATGATTCCTGCATTAGTAGCAGAAGGTTTTCAGTGGGTTTTAGTTGACAATATTCATTTCGAAAGAGCCTGCGAAAATTATCCTTATAACACAGGCGGAAATATTTATGAGCCAAATAAATCTGATGTGAGAAATCCGAACCCTGGGGATTGGATTCAACTTAACGGACTATGGGCTCCAACAAAAGTTTCTGCCAGATGGGCTCGTCAACCAAGATATGTTTCATATATTGATCCGAATACAGGGCAGGAGTTTAAAATAATTGCCGTTCCTGCAGATAGATATTTGGGTAATGAAGATGGTAGAGGTGGATTTGGAGCATTAAACTATGAAGCGGTTTTAAGTCAGCTTGAACCTTATAATACTGATCCTAATCGTCCCATCTTGGTTGTTCTGCACCACGATGGTGATAATTATGGCGGAGGAAGTGAATCATATTACAATTCAAACTTTCAGGCATTTGTTAATTGGCTTCAAGCTAATCCAACAAGATTTGTATGTACAACAATACAGGATTATTTACAAAGATTTCCTCCTAATCCAAACGAAGTAATTCATATTGAAGATGGTAGCTGGAGTGGAGCAGATAATGGTGATCCGGAATTTCTCAAATGGAATGGAGATCCAGGACCGAATGGTTATTCACCCGATAGAAATAGCTGGGGAATAATAACTGCCGCAAAAAATTTCGTTCAAACAGCTGAACAAATTAATCCAAATTCACAGAACACGCAGTTAGCATGGAAATATTTCCTTAATGCACAGTCAAGCGATTATTGGTATTGGGATGGTTCATTAAATGGTATATGGGATTCTCACCCTGCAAGAGCTTGTAATCTTGCAATTCCTCTTGCACAGAATGTTGTATCACAAGGTCAGGATCAAACTCCTCCAACAATTTACTTACCTCAAAGAGATCCTTACAATCCGGGAGGCAAAGAATGGGGTCAGCAAATGCCTTCTGATTTTAAGGTTTGGACTTATGTCTTTGATGTTTCCGGTTTGCAATCAGTAAAATTAAAGTACCGACTCGATTTAGATGGGATAAACAGTTGGAGCACAAATCATAATGAAACTTACATCGGTGGAAGCGATGTAACTGATTGGGCTGAGATAACAATGTCGGGCATTGATATACCTTCTCAAACTAATCCGACACCTTTATTCAAAGCTAAAGAATATTCTGCGATGATTAGTGGTTTACAGAATAAACTTGTGATGTATTATGTTGAAGCAACTGATAATCTTGGTAATGTTGCACGATCGCCAATAAGAGAAGTTTGGGTTGGTCAATCTTCTTCTGGAACGGGCGGTAATGGTGTTAGTTGGATTCCAGCTAATCCTACTAAGGATGACACAATAACAATCATAGTTAGTGGTGTTGATCAAGGTGGTAAGTTGCATTGGGGAGTTAATCATCAAGGAAATCAGTGGCAGACCCCTATTCAAGCTTATTGGCCTGCAGGAAGTTTTTTATTTCAAGGAACTGGTCCTGCGATTCAATCTCCAATGATAGGTCCAATAAATGATACACTAAAAATCAACATTGGTCCATTTAATAATGCTTCTCAGATTGTTAATACGGTAGCTTTTGTTATCAATTTTAATAATAATACATGGAATAATAATAATGGTAATGACTTTCACATCAACATAGCAGGTAATCCTGGTGGAACAAATTTTATTATGGACGGACAACTTGATCCATCTGCATTTAAAGTATCATCTAATAACAATTTTGATTTATATGTTGCATGGAATGGTACGCAATTATATGTAGCAACTCAGTCTGCACAATCTGCCGGCGGAGACCATTTCATTTTTGTTTCTGATTCACAATATAATCTCGTTCCGGCACCGTGGGCTAAATCTGGTAGTGTTGCTAAATGGAGTGCATTTTTGGGTAATGAAAGTACTAATAATTGGTCAGGTTGGTTTGATGCACAAGGACAAACTCAAAATTTTGCAGGCAGTTTTTTAGAAGGAACGATAAATCTTCAGTCAGAGCTTGGTTATCAACCTTCAAAAGTTTTCATCGCAGTTGGAAGATATCAGACAAATGATGGTGGCTCTTTAATTAATCAGGTACCTGCCGGAAATGGTAATGGAAATATTGAAGCGAATGAATTTTTTGCTTATAATTTTTCAGCAACAGAATTAAAAGATGATGATATTAGAGTAAATTCTTTTGAACTATTCCAAAATTATCCGAATCCATTTAACCCATCAACGGTTATTAGTTGGCAGACACCAGTTGGTAGTTTGCAAACTTTGAAGGTTTATGATGTTCTTGGTAATGAAGTATCCACTTTGGTAAATGAATACAGAGAGGCAGGGAGTCATAGCTTAGAGTTTAATGCGGGTAATTTACCAAGTGGAGTTTATTTTATTAAATTAACTGCATCTGAATATTCGAAAACAATAAAAGCACTTCTACTAAAGTAAGATTAACAATATGAGAATAGGGAATAAATTTATCCTGATTGCTTTAGCATTGTTCTTTTTTTATTCAAAAATTTTTGCACAATTGCAAGCTAATCAGATTTATTCAATACACAGATTGGAAAGTGATTACTATTTCAAAAATCCTGATTTAGTTGGAATTGAATTAATTCCAAAGTCTTTTGATAAACGACAAGATTTTTTAACTCCATTTTCCCTTTCACACTTGGTTTATGGATTTCATCCCTATTGGATAAGTGATGCAACGGCTTCGAATTATTATTACAGTTTACTGACACATTTCGTTTATTTCAGTGCTGAGGTTGATACTTCTGTTTCAACGACAGGGAATTTTTCATCAACACGTAACTGGGCAACAACTCAATCTGTTAATTATGCTAAAACATATAATAAAAAAGTTCACCTTTGCATTACGATGTTTGATAATCATGAGAGAATATTAAATAATAATACGAATCGTCAGAATCTAATAAACAATATTTTAACTCAAATTAATTTAAGAAACGCCGATGGTTGTAATCTTGACTTCGAATCAATCTCTCCAAGCTTAGCAGATAGTTTCAAAACTTTTGTCTATCAACTTGGAACACAATTAAAGGCGAATAACAAAGAACTTGCTGTATGTATTCCGGCGGTTGATTGGAATAATGTATTTACTTCTTCATTTTTTTCATATGTAAATTCTGTTGTTGATTACTATTTCCTTATGGCATACGATTATTATTGGCGAGGTAGCAGTACTGCAGGACCAGTCGCTCCCTTATCTTCAGGCACTTCATTCTGGCATGTTACCAGAAGCATAAGAACGTATTTATCGAGAGGTTGTGGCAGTCAAAGATTAATTTCGGGATTTCCATATTATGGTTATGATTGGCCTGTTACAAGCAATAACAGAATGGCAACAACAACTGGTAACGGAACAGCAAGATATTATAGCTTTATAAAAAACGTAATAGATACTCTTCATTCATCCAATAAATTTTCATCAGATCCTACTTATAATGTTCCTTGGTACAGATATTATACTACTCAATGGAGGCAAACGTGGTATGATGATTCATTAAGTCTCGCCAAAAAATATGATTCGGTAAAATCACTTGGAATTGCAGGAACCGGAATGTGGGCTTTAGGTTATGACGGAACAAATACAGAGCTCTGGGGTGCTTTGAAAAATGCTTTTGCTTCGACTTCAAATCTTGCTAACACAATCCTCGATAATTTTGAATTTTCTGTTGGAAGATTCTACAGGCAACCAACATTCAGTGGTAGCACTACCGGCATTTCCTCTACTTCCACATCTGGCAGAACAGTTGGTTTTGCAATGAATGGTGCAGCTTCCTTAGAGGTAAAATTGATAGATAACTCATCATCCTCTAATGATTGGACAGTCAGATTATTATCCGGCGGAGGTAATCCTGATAGTAATCAGTCTCTTAATTCAACGGGATACATTGGATTTTATATGAAAACAAATACCGCTCATCCAAATGCTAAAGTTGCTATTACTATTGATGATGGAGCAGGAGGAACAGAATTATCTCCAAAGTTGGATGTAATCAATAATGGTGAATGGAATTTATATCAGTGGAATTTAAGTAGCACCGGATGGACGAATTTTTCCGGTGGAAATGGAATAATCAATGGTCCTACAATTACTTTAGATGCAATCATGTTTTATGCTCCGAATAATTCTCCAAATTGGACATTGTATATAGATGATATCAGTTACAATCAAAATAATCCTTTGCCAGTTGAACTCGTTAATTTTACTGCGAAATTATATGGTAAAGATGTCCATCTTTCTTGGACGACAATTACTGAACTGAATTGCTTCGGGTTTGAAATTCAAAAATCTTATGATTTAGTAAATTGGCAAATCCTTGGTTTTCTTGAAGCACATTCTAACTCAGTTTCGCCTATTGAGTATTCATTTATTGATGAAAAAACAGAACCAATTAAAACTTTTTATCGTTTAAAGATTATTGACAATGATGGTTCTTTCAAATTCAGTGAAATCATTAACATCAATAGTGAGGTTTTATCAGAATATGTTCTTTATCAAAATTATCCAAATCCCTTTAATTCTAATACCACAATCTCTTGGAGTATGAACCAAAGTGGATTTGTCGAACTAAAATTATTCGATATTCTTGGAAGAGAAATAAAAACTCTAGTTGAAGAAATAAAACAGGCTGGTTTTTATAGATTTCAATTAAATCTTGATGACTTACCAAGTGGCGTGTATTACTATCAGTTAAGTGTAAATGATTTTGTGCAGACTAAGAAACTTAGCTTAATCAAATGAACTTCTAGATTTTATTTTTGATTTGAGTAGTTAATAAATTATTGTATTCCCAAGTCTGTGTAATTATTATCGAATAATGAAATTTATTTACAAATAAATACAGAGGTTATTATGAGAACAAAAATTGCATTTCTTCTACTTCTTGCTTTTCATGTTTCTTTTTCCCAAACCTATCACACTATTAATATAGATGGTAATAATGATTTCACCGCGAGTGAAACATTCAGTACTTCTTCAAGTGGTTACACTGCATATGTTACCTGGGATGCTGACAATATTTACCTTGGCTATTCAGGAAATGATGTTGGGACTGGTCAAGCAACAACAAAATGGATAGTTTTTTATTTTGATACTGATGCTAATCTAAATCCTCTCTCAGGTAATGGAACTGCAAACGCTATCGGTTTTAATACTCAAAATTGGACTTTGCCTTTCAGAGCAGATTATATGATTCAGATAAGAACTACCGGTGGTGCAGATATTCTTAAAAACTATAATGGAACTGCATGGGTGGATGTGGTGCCAAGTAATATGCAGATTTTTGATAATAATGCTACAAACTTTATTGAGATAAGACTTCCAAAAGCAAGTATTGGTAACCCAACAAAAATTTATCTGGTCAGTTATTTTATTCAAGAACTTTCCGGAAACGAATGGACTTACGCATCCCTACCAGATAATTCTCTAAGAGGTGGAGATGGATATAAAAATCCCGGTTTCTTCGATAACTGGTTCGGTTTCGAATTAACAAGCGGTATAACTCCGAATGCTCCTGCAAATTATAATAACAAAGAATTTCTTAAATGGGATATAAAACTATCAGCACTTATTCCCTCTGCTTCCCTTTCAGACTTGGATAATTATTTAGGAGTTGGATTGAATACCACAGATGGATTTGATGAAGGAGTAGATTTGCCAAAACCTCCCTTGCCTCCATCAAATTATGTTTATCTGACTTTTCCACATCCAGAATGGAATCATCCATTAGGGCCGAATTTCTACAGAGATATCAGAAGAAATGTCCCGCTCGATACTACAACAAAATCATGGCAGTTTTCTGTAATTACAGATAGAATTAATTCTCAGGTAACAATTCAACCTTCCGAATTTTCAGATGTGCCGTCAAGTTATTTCATCTACATTTATGACGTTTTAACAACTACTCTGCACGATGTGAGATTAAATGGAAACTACACATTCAATTCGGGTGCTGGTGGTACAAGAAATTTTCTTTTGATAGTTGGGCGTTTTTCTCCCAATATCAACGTACCTGCTTCTGTTAATTTCGGTAATGTAAAACTTGATTACGACTCAACCAGAACTTTGCAAATTTTGAATGATGGACTTGATACTTTAACGATTAGTAGCTATTCCATTACTGGTTCATATTCAATTACTGGTTTAAATGTACCACTTAAATTATCTCCGGGTGCAAGTGTAAATACACAAATCAGATTTTCACCAAGATCTTTAGGAGCAAATAACGGTACTTTAACTATTGTAAGTAATGATCCGGATAATCCTAATGCCAATGTGAACCTAATTGGTTCAGGAATAAAGCCAACACTTTCAAAACAGTTTACGAGCGGATGGAATTTGGTTGCTATTCCTTTGGTTCCAAACAATCCTCATAAGGATTCAGTTTTTGGCTCTTTTACTAATAATTACCAACTACTTTCATATTCAAATACATCAGGCTACTTTAATGCTGATACTCTAAAAATGGGTAGAGGATATTGGCTTGGTTTGCTCAATAACATAAATTTTCAAATAGAAGGATTTCCAATTTTAACAGATACAAGTTTTGCATTAAATTCTGGATGGAATTTGATTGGTCATATTTACATACGTGATATATTAAGAAGGGGATTATTCATAAAACGATTAACACAAACAGTTAGTTTAGATTCCGCTGTTTCTTTAGGTTGGGTTCAACCAAATATGTTCAGGTATAACAAGACATCGAATTCTTATCAAACTATTGATACATTAGATCAGTTTGATGGCTATTGGTTTGCGACGCTTGTTAATAACGCTGAATTAGTGTTCAGAAGAAACCAGTTGTTTGGAAATCCTCCAGCTGAAAAACCTACTCAGAATAATCAAAATAACTGGCGAATAAATCTCTTTGCGAGAAATTCAATTAGTGAAGATGCATTATTCTTTTATGGAGTTAATCAGGATGCCACTGTCGGATTTGATAATCTTTTTGATTTTGCAAAGCCACCGATTCTACCAAATGATAGTGCTTTAGAAATTTACTTTAAAAGAGATAATTGGAATAATCTTTTTAATAAATATTATACCGATATCAGAAATCCGATATCAAATAATCAATCTGAATGGGATTTTGAATTTTCTTCAATCAGAGCTGAAAACTCATCTATTAATTGGAATAGCTTACAGAATCAACTTCCACCAATTGTATTTAATGCTTATGATTTTATTCTGATGGATTTGACTAATAATGTTTCAGTGAATATGAAAACTCAGACAAGTTATTCCTTTATGCATAATGGCTCCGTTACCAATTTTAAGCTAATTGTAAAACTTACACTTTCAAATGAAGATCAATTTTTAGTTACTGAATATGCACTGGGACAAAATTACCCGAATCCTTTCAATCCGACTACGGTAATCAGCTGGCAGTCACCGGTTGGTAGTTGGCAAACTTTGAAAGTCTATGATGTCCTTGGCAATGAAGTAGCAACATTAGTAGATGAGTACAGAGAGGCAGGAAAGTATGAGATTGATTTCGATGCAAGTAACCTTGCAAGTGGAGTGTATATTTATAAATTAACAGCAGGTTCATTCCACTCAAGCAAAAAGATGACGGTTATAAGGTAATCTGAAATTTTGAATGTTGAATTTTTAATGAAGCGGGCTTTGTGCCCGCTTTTTTAGTCTCTCATTAATAATGGAAGTAGTAAAACAATTATAAATATTACTATCGCAATTGAGTAGAAAAAATATCCTACGAGGTAATCATATTCTAAAATTCCTAATTCAGTAAGCATATAATGCCAGTCGTGATAAACTTTATTACCGCCGAGTAATGGTAATTTTCTCGCCTGAGCATCTGCAGCGTAAACACTTATATTAATAAAATTTTGTCCCAACCATAATAATGAAAATTGAACTCCTGTTCTGTAGTGATTCATAAAGAATGTCCAGACAATAAGAGAAGGCAGAATAATTTGCATCAATGTTCCGCCAAGAGTGTAAATAAATTTTCCAAAGAACTTAAAGAATAAATGTCCTGCTTCGTGAATGACTAAATTTGCGTTGTCTAATAATCCGTACTCTCCTCTGTTTAATGTCCAATAAACAGCAATTGGTAATATGATTATGGAGGGAATCCATTTCCTGATAATATCAAATCTATTATAAGGTTTTGCCTTCTTAGTATTTCTCAGTAATTCATTTGTTATTTCATCATTCATAAAAAAATATTTACTTCTTTGGACACCTTAAAGATAGTTAATTCTAATTCTTATTTTTGCAATAAAAATTTCAAGATTATGAAAATTGTTTATTCGTCTCTTAAATCTGAATTTATCAAACCTTTAGTTAGAATTCACAGAAAAACTTTTAGTGACCATTTTAATTCAAGGTTAGGCAACTTTTATACAAAAGAATACTTGAAATGGCTTTATAAAAAGAATGATTTTGATAGTTTTATCATTTGTGCTTATGATGAAGAATCAGGGGAAGTTATTGGTTATATCTGTGGTGCAAAATTGGGTTTTCAGACACAGATGAACAGAGATTTACTTTTTCCGACAATAATTTCTTTTTTAACAAAACCGTGGCTGATATTTGATAAAAGGTTTTATCTCTTTCTCGCTCCAAAATTCCGAACCTTGATTGGAAAAGAAGAATATTCAAGTATAAAGGAATATGAATCGAAACTTAAACAACCGATTTATTCTGTAATCAGTTTCGGTATTGATGAATCTTATAAATCAGGAATGAATCTCGGATTTTTCATACTGGAAGATTTATACAAAAAGTTCTTCGAAGAATTGAAAAAGAGAAATGTCGGGACAGTACGCGCGACAATCAGAAAAAACAATGAGAATATTATTAAATATTATTCGATGAAGAAGTGGACTTTATCTCCAATTGAGGGCGATAGTCAGACAATTTTTTTTTATAAAGAAATCAATTGAAAGTACTCAGGTAATTCTATCTTTTTCTCACTCATATTCAATCGCCAAACATTTTCAACGTATTGAAAATCTGATTCCTGATAGACTTTTCTACACGGCTCATTTTTCGGTGTTGGAATTATTTCACCGATTATTGTTTCAAGATTCATCAACTTTGCTTGTTCATAAATGAAATGCAAAATTGCTTTTTCAATATTCCTTCCAATAACTCTGCAACTCATAATAAACGAATCAATATC
>CAKZLD010000057.1 GCA_937125135.1 uncultured Ignavibacterium sp. | reverse complement strand
TTGAAAGAGAGAGACAACTCAAATCTCAGAAAGGCAGAGAGTTTATTTGGAATTTGATTAAACAGAAATTTCCTCAACAGGTTGCAGGTTCGATCCGTTAGCTAACGGACTGCTCGCGGAGCCATCTATATAAATAGTTGAGTTACTTCTGCTTGAACAAATCTACCCTGTTTTATAATACAACCTTAATGATTTTTGTTTTTCCCAATTTTCAATAATATTATTTTAGTAACAGAAATGTTCTAAAAATAAACTCTTCAGAAAATTATGAGTAAACACTTTAAAAACTTCGTTATCCTTTTGATTTCCTCTGCAGCCCTCTTGTTTCTAGTTTCCTGTCAAACCTTATCCCCTACGAAAGGAAGTGTTATGAATATTGTTACAACTGCTTCGTCGGATATAATTATTCCAGTTCCTGTTTCATTAGTGCAAAAGAAAGGGTTTTTCAATTTGAATAGAGAGACAAAAATTTATTATCCTTCAAGCAATTTAGATAATGATTTTACTGCCAGATATTTGCAACATCATATCAAATCAATTACTGGTTATGATTTACAAATTCTTTCAACTGAAAACTTCTATGAAAAGGGAAATATCTATTTAATTCTTCAAAATGAGGTTGCGAACTCAAACCCAGAAAGCTATGAACTATCAATTACAGAAAATTCAATTAACATAATATCCGATAATTCGGAAGGATTATTTCGTGGAGTTCAAACCTTTATTCAAATGCTTTTTCCTTTGAAAAATAAGATTGATCTTGCAGCAAATTATATTCAGATTCCAAACGTTGAAATAAAAGACTATCCAAGATTTCAATGGCGTGGAGTAATGCTTGATGTTGCCCGACATTTCTTTGGTGTGAATGACGTGAAGAAACTTATAGATTTAATAGCGTTATATAAATTCAATCGTCTGCATCTGCATTTGACAGATGATCAAGGATGGAGAATTCAAATTAATTCCTGGCCAAAATTGACTGAAATTGGTGGCAGCACTCAGGTTGGTGGAGGAGCTGGCGGCTTTTATACTCAAAAGGAATTTGCTGAAATAGTCGAATATGCTAAGAAAAGATTCATTACTATAGTTCCGGAGATTGATATGCCCGGACATACGAATGCTGCTTTAGCTTCATATCCAGAGCTCAATTGCGATGGTGTTGCTCCAGAACTTTATACTGGAATCAAAGTCGGATTCAGCTCTTTGTGTATTGATAAGGAAATAACTTATGATTTCATTAAAGATGTAATCAGAGAAGTTGCAGAATTAACTCCGGGTTCGTATATCCATATCGGTGGAGATGAAGCTCACGCTACAGATTCAGTTAAGTATATAAAATTTATGGAGAGAGTTCAGGAAATTGTTAATTCGAATAACAAGAAAATGATTGGATGGGAAGAGATTACTCAAAGTAAACTTAATCCGACATCAATTGTTCATTATTGGCGAAAAGCTGATTATGTTTTGGCAGGAATAAAACAAGGTAACAAAGTTATAATGTCTCCTTCTTCAAAAGTTTATATGGATATGAAATATAATCCAAATACTGAACTGGGATTGAATTGGGCGGGATATATTGAAGTAAGTGATTCATATAATTGGGATCCTTCAACTCAAATTAATGGATTAAATGAAAAAGATATTTTAGGGGTCGAAGCACCTCTTTGGACAGAGACAATATTGAATTTTTCTGATATAGAATGTATGCTTTTCCCTCGTCTGCCAGGAGTCGCTGAGATTGGTTGGTCACCCAACGAAAAAAGAATTTGGGATGAATATAAAATTCGTCTTTCTAATCACGGAAAGTATTGGGAAAAAATAGGACTTAACTTTTATAAATCCCCTCAGATAAATTGGGAATGATTGTATAATGCGATAAAACCAAATCTCTAAATCCTTATCATTTTAAGAACGCTAAAACTTCCAAATTAAAATTTAACACTAAATTAAAACAGCCCTCACGTTAAGATTCCTATCTTTAGTCGGTGAATTAATAATTTCAGATGCGAAGCAACGAATTTGTAAATCATATCAAAATTCCAGTCAACGCTGTAGTCGGGGATCTTCCTCTCGGAGAATCAAACATCGAAGTAGAAGAAAAAACAGAAATCGCATTCGAAATTCTAAAGAAGGACGAATCAATACAAGGTTTGATTTTGTTGAATGAAGGTAATTACATCGGTATGCTTCCCCGTAATCGTTTCTTTGAACTATTAAGCAAATCTTATATGAGAGAATTATACTTAAAGAAGCCATTGTCCATTTTTTATGAACATAATCCAACTGAAGAAATAATAAAAATTCCGCACTATACTTTAATCATTAAAGCCGCTGAATTAGCATTGATGAGAAGCTCAAGCCGACGAACTGATCCATTGGTTATTGAAACTTTCGAAAACAAATTAAAACTTTTAGATATTTACACTTTGTACTTTAATCAGGTAATACTGACAATGCAGGCAGTGGAAAAATTAAAAGAGACTTTAGATTCAAGAAAAGAGATATTAAGTATTATCGCACATGATATTAAAAATCCTTTAATGGGAATAGCTGGTTCTGCTGAGATGATTTTAGAACATACAAGTGAGCAGGAAATTAAAAAATTTGCAAACATTATAATTAACTCATCAACGCGAATTAAAAATCAGATAGTAGAACTAATTGAAACTGAGAAGAATAAAGATGCTGTTGATAAATTAACATTGAGCAAGACCGACATTTATGAGATTGTAAATGCGTCAGTAGTCTATTTTCAGCGAATTGCTGCCAAAAAAGGACAGACAATCTCATTCAATCATAATTCAAAAATTGATTATAATCTTATGATTGATAAAAATAAAATAACAGAAGTATTTGAAAACTTGTTATCGAACGCAATCAAATATTCAATTATGAATTCAGATATTAAAGTAGAATTAGATGGAGATAATCAGGAAGTATTTTTCTCAATATCAGATAGAGGACCTGGTTTTACAGAAGATGATAAAATGAAAATGTTTGGTAAGTTTCAAAGATTGAGCGCATCCCCTACTGGCGGGGAAGAATCTTCGGGATTGGGATTGCACATTGTAAAGAAATTTGTTGATATGCATAATGGAAAAATAACTCTGGATAGTGAAATAGGCAGAGGCTCGAAGTTTACTGTTTTTTTGAAAAGGAATCTAACTAAAAGTGACAGAGTTGAGTCTGTTGATATAAATATTGTTTGATAGTTTTTTGTTAAATCATTATTGTCTTATTTTTAGATAGGTTTAATAAAAAATTAGAACTTATGATGAAAAGATTATTCTATCTCTCAATATTTTTTCTGACCTTATCTAACACACAGATTAAGGCTCAGATTTATCCCGACCAATTTTATGTTCTAAGAATTGATTCAATCTATTCAAAAATTGAAACAAGCGAAGGAATAAGATTAAGTGATGATGGAAAATCAATTCAACTTCAGGATAATGCACTAACTGGCTACTTTATACTTACTGAACAGATATCACAACATTTATTCAATCATGGATTACCTTCGTGGAATGGCTCAGTTACTCATAACTCAACAGGATTTAAAGTAGAGATGAGATTCCCTTATTCCGGAGGATGGTCTCCCTGGTTGACAGTAGGATATTGGAAAAATTATATCTGGAGCAATTATGGCTCTACAAGTTTTGCTGGTGGTTTAATTGATTATGATTACGTGAAATTAAATTACTACACAAATAAGTGGCAATTCAAAGTAACATTCACAAGATTTAATACAAGCCATTCATCTCCTAAGATTCACAAGTTGAGTTTCTTTGTAAGCGATTCGAGAACAACTGCAAACATAACTCAGATAGTTGCCGATAATCCTCAACAGATTTTTATTCCAACAAATTTTATTTATCAATACGGTGTTGATCCTACAATTGGTGGAAGTATTTGTTCACCAACCACAGTAGCAATGATTCTTGCAAGTTACGGAATTCAGGTTGATCCATATCAATTTGCTTTGACAACAAAAGATCCTTACTTCAATATTTTTGGAATCTGGCCAAGAGCAGTGCAACACGCTGCTGAATATGGATTAGATGGTGCAGTAACAAGATACCGAACGTGGAGTGAAGCATACGAAGTTTTAGCAAACGGAGGAAGAATTGGAATGTCGCTGGGTTCACCCCTTTACCC
>CAKZLD010000056.1 GCA_937125135.1 uncultured Ignavibacterium sp. | reverse complement strand
GCGCTAAGATTTTTGAGATGTGAACGAATTGAAAGAATGTGATCTCTCAATGCTTTTTCTTTTTCACTTTCATTTTCTGAAGAGATAAATCTCTCATAAGCAATTAAAGATACTTTCGAATCTATGACGATGCTTTTGTTCTCAGGAAGATTTACAATTACATCTGGTTGAAATCTTTTACCGGATTCATCAGTAATTGCTTCCTGCACAAGATATTCTCTTCCTTTTACTAATCCGGATTTTTCAAGGATACTCTCGAGAATAAATTCTCCCCAGTTGCCTTGCGTTTTTGTTTGTCCTTTTAATGCTTCGGTAAGATTTTTCGCTTCCTGAGTGATTTGCTGATTCATTTGTCTGAGCATTTCTAATTGCTCTTTCAGAGAAGAATGTCCTTTAATGCTCTCTTTACTTGACTCTTCTACCTTTCTCTCAAATTCAGATATCTTATCTTTAAGTGGATTAAGAATTTCACTTAACTTTTCTTTATTCTGCTCAGTAAACTTGGTAGATTTTTCTTCAAATATTTTGTTAGCAAGATTTTCAAATTCTTTAACAAATTTCTGCTGAAGCTCTTCTATTTCAGATTTTTGTTCATTCAGTTTATTCTGGAGGTTAATGTAATCAGTTTTTAGAGATGCATTTTCTGATGTAAGTTTCTCTGCTTTCTCTCTCTCCATTTTAAGTTCTGATTGAAGATTTTGTTTATCACTTTCGAGCAGATTAATTCTTTCACTCAGTTTTCCTGCATCAATACGGAGCGAGTTAATTTGTTCATTAAGTTTCACTCTAAGAAAAAGAAATGCGATAAGAAAACCTATGAACAAGCCGATAATTAAATAAACTATTTCCATTTTTTATCCTTTAAATTCAATGGAACACTGATGAAACTGATTCGACAGATTAACACAGATTAATTCAGTGAAAATCAGTGAAATCTGTGTTATCAGTGTGCAATTATTTATTATTCCAGACTTCCCACTACTTTCTCTACTTCCTCAAGTATCTCACAGGATTTAACAAGCTCTTTCATCTTATTGTGGTCAGGATAAAGCGGACGATCAACATCAAGAAATTCAACATATTTTCTTACAACTTCTTTTGCTTTAGAAACTCCTCTGCCGGTTTGGTGGTCTCGAAAATCCAGAGCTTGAGCCGCAGCCATAAACTCAATACCAAGGATTCCATAAGCATTATCAAGTATTTGATTATTCTTAAGTGCAGTATTCATTCCCATCGAAACAAAATCTTCCTGATCAGCGGCTGCAGGAATAGATTGAATTGATGCCGGCATTGAAAGAATTCTTTGTTCAACTATCATCATATCTGCTGTGTACTGACTTAACATTAATCCTGAAAACATACCTGCACCTTTTGTCAAAAACGCAGGAAGTCCTACACTAAGAGCCGGATTATTCAAACGATTCATTCTTCTTTCAGAAAGTACGCAAACCATAGTAACCGCTGCGCCCACCATATCCATCGGAAGGGAAACAGGTGTTCCCTGAAAATTCGCCCCTGTCAGAGTTACTTTATCTTCGGGAATAAAAATCGGATTATCTCCAACACCATTTAATTCAGTTTCAATCTGCTTGCGAGCGAAAGCAACAGCATCGTGTGCAGCCCCAATAACCTGTGGTGTTGAACGCATTGAATATGCATCCTGAACTTTTTGTTTTAATTTTCCCGAGAGAAGATCACTTCCTTCAATACATTTCTTAATTGCCTGAGAACTTCTGACAGCACCGGGAAATCCGCGTAATTTATGAAGACGAACATCGTAAGGTTTCATATTTGCGAGAAGAGCTTCAAGAGTCATCGCTGCGGCGATTTCCGCCTGTTTTAACCATCTGTTAATATCATAAAGATGCAGTGCGCTAATAGCAGTAATGAAGTTAGAGCCGTTTATTGTTGCAAGTCCATCTCTCGCTTTCAGACCGGGAACTTCAATACCTGCTTTTTCAAAAGCAATTTTTCCCGGAAGTCTTTCACCTTTATAAAATGCTTCACCTTCTCCGAGCATTAATAGAGCAATTTGAGACATTGGAGCTAAATCACCACAAGCACCAACGGAGCCTTTTTCACAAACAACCGGAATACAATCTTTATTTAGCATTTCAATTAAGGTAAATGTAATTTCAGGTCGGCAGCCAGAATTACCGTGAGCGTGAACATTTATTCTGCTTGCAATCGCACCGCGAACCCATTCAATCGGCATTGGTTCACCAATTCCAGCTGAATGATTGTATATCAAATATCTTTGAAAATCTTTTACCTGTTCATCTGTAAGTACGACCTCAGAAAATTCTCCGATTCCTGTGTTCACACCATACATAATTTCTCTTGCTTGAATTTTTTCCTCAAGCATTGCACGACAAATTTTTATTCTTTCAAGTGCGTCTGGATGTAGCTCTACTTTTTCTTTATAGCGGGCAATTGCGACAAGCTTTTCTATGGTAAGATTTGAACCATCAAGTACAATAGACATTATTCCTCCTAAGAAAAATTAAATTTAGTATGTAAAAATAGTTACTGTTTACAAGAAAGATGAAAAAGAATGTTGACTTTGCTCAGGAATTTATTTTATTAAATATTTATAGAGAATTAGAACCAGATAGCCAAGAATTATCGAATCTGTTTAGTGACTAATTATCTTTTTAATTTTCTCTGAGTTTTGTTTTGTGGTTCTGTAAATAATTTGAATCTTTTCTTCGTCATAATCTGTTTTCAGAACTTCCGCGAAGTTATGAATCTGTGAAGCTTTTTTGGTTGCTGTAAGAGGAAGGACTATTCTCTCTTCTATGATATTTTCTTCAAGTACTTTTTTCAACAAATTCTTTAAGGTTGAGATATTTATTCCCCGATATGCTGAAATTAAAACTGAATCTTTGTATGAATTTTTGATAAATTCAATTAATGCTTTATCAGTTATTAAATCAACTTTATTAAACACTTTAATAATTTTTTTCTTTTCACTGCCAAATTCTTTTAGTGTTTCATCAACAACTTTTATATGATCTTCAAAATATGGGTGAGATATGTCAATAACGTGCAAAATAATATCTGCATCACGAACCTCATTGAGTGTACTCTTAAAAGATGCTACAAGATGAGTAGGAAGTTTACGAATAAATCCGACTGTATCTGAGATTAAAAGTTTCTGAGTATCATCAAGCTCAATAGAGCGGGTAGTTGAATCAAGCGTAGCAAAAAGTTTATCCTCAGCAAATACATTTGCACGAGTAAGTAGATTAAATAAAGTTGATTTGCCTGCATTTGTATAGCCAGCAATAGCAATCTTAACAAAATTTTTTCTTCCAGAACTTTGTGTCTGGCGATGTGCTTCAATTTTTTCGAGTTTATCCTTCAACAAACTGATTCTTGTTCGTATCAGTCTTCTGTCAGTTTCAATCTGAGTTTCACCGGGACCTTTCGTTCCGATACCACCGTATTGTTTTGAAAGGTGAGTCCAAGCACGTGTTAATCGGGGCAGCATATATTGAAGCTGAGCAAGTTCCACCTGTGTTTTTGCTTCTTTTGTTTTTGCACGAGAAGCGAATATATCGAGTATCAATCCACTTCTGTCGAGTACTTTTCTGTTAAACATTTTTTCAAGATTACGAACCTGCACGGGAGTAAGATCATCATCAAAAATCACAAGATTGATTTCATTCAGTTCAACAAGCTGAGCAAGTTCTTCAGCTTTCCCTTTGCCGATGTAATAAGCAGGATCTATGCCTCGTTTACTCTGTATTACTTTAAATATTGTTTCGGCACCAGCTGTATCAGCTAATTCTTCAAGTTCATCAATATGTTCTTCAATAATTTCTTTAGAGAATTCTTTTGTATCCAGAGCAATAAGCATTGCTCTTTCTTTTGTTTTTCTGGCGACTTCAATCATTTTATTGAATAATCGTCTCGTTTAATGACTGTATCTCTTTCTTGTTATTTCTTGATATTATCATTTCTATTATAGCGGTGATGATTGCAAGTAAAACGAATAATTTCCATAATTCAGTACCGAATCTTGATTGATTTATTTTTTCTATCGGATTTTCGTTTGGATCAATTTTTATTAGTTGACCTGAAAATTTTAAGTCATTTAAAAAATTCCTGAAATCATCCAACGAAAAATATTCTTGTTTAGATTCAGAATTATGATGATTGACAGCAAAAACTGAAATTATTTTATCGGAAGAAATTACTCTATAAATTCCGGCAAGATTCGTTTTTTTATAATGAAAGTTTTGAGCCTTCAAATCGTTCATCTGAATAAAATCCTCTGTTTGATCAGGTCTTTTAAATACAATTTTCTGTGTATTTATGTTTGAAAGATTTAAGAAATACTCATCGCCGGCCAAAAGTTGCGAAGAAATGAAATCGCTTTGTGATAAATAAAGAACCGATTTAACAATTAGTGGTGCAAAAATGGACTTAATCGGAAAATCATTCCAATTCAAATTAAAAGCTGAGTTAAACAGAAACACTTTTCCCTTTCCGATTTTTCGCTCACTTAAAAAACTTGAATTATC
>CAKZLD010000055.1 GCA_937125135.1 uncultured Ignavibacterium sp. | reverse complement strand
GTTTGTGGAAAATAACCTTTCCTGATGGTAGGTCTAACTGCCACCAAGCCCAATTAGCAATTTGCATTGATAATTCAAGACGATCATTTATTAGCTTAATCTCTTCTACCATTTTCTTTCTCTCAGTAATATCTTCAATCTGAGAGATAAAGTGAAGAGGCTTTCCATTTTTGTCCTTCACTAAGGAGACGGCTAACAAAACCCAAACAATATTTCCATTTTTATTAAAGTATCTTTTCTCCATTTGATAAGTTTCGATTTCGCCGGTGAGCATCTTTTTTACATTGTTGAGGTTTAAATCTAAATCATCAGGATGAGTAATATCTTGAAAAGTTAAGTTCATCAATTCATCTTTATCATAACCTAGAATTTCACAGACTTTTCTATTTACTCTTAACCATTTACCTTCAGGAGATACTAATGCAATTCCAATAGGAGAATATTCAAATGCATTACGAAATTCTGTTTCGCTCTTTTGTAAAGATTCTTGCAACAGTTTTTGTTGAGTTATATCTTCACCGAAAGATTGGTACTCAACTAAATTACCTTCGCTGTCAAAAATTCCCTTGTTTGTCCATTGATGCCAATAAATGTTATTTGACCGATAGACTCTATGCACATGGGTTAAAATTGGATTGTTGTAATTGATTGAATTTATTGTTTGTATAACATTTTCACGTTCATCTTCAGGTATGAATTTAAGGAAGGACTTCCCAACAAGATCTTCAAAATTCACTCCGAAGTAATTACAATAATATTTATTAACGTAATTTATATTGAAATCCGGATTAAACCGGCAAATTAGAACGGGCATATCTTCTGAAATTGCTCTATACTTTATCTCACTTTGTCTTAATTTTTCTTCAGCTTGTTTTCTCTCGGTGATGTCTCTGAAAATGCCCATCAAACAATTTTTCCCGTTGTATTGAATTTGTGATGCAATTATTTCAACTGGAACTTTCATCCCATCGGAACATAATACATCAATCTGAACTGTTGTTGTTTTATTGTGAAGTTCTGATTCTTGAACATGCTTCTGAAAAACTTTCTCACTATTTGTTTCTATTGGATGGAGTTCTGATTGATGCATTCCCACAATTTTTTCAACGGGAAGTTTCAATAGCTCAGACGCTTTTTGATTAGCATCTAAAATAATTCCTGTTTGAGCATCCGCAATAAAGATAGCATCGGCTGCATTATTAAATAAATTTTTATATTGTTTTTCACTTTCAATTAAAGCGAGTTCAAATTTCCTTCTTACCTGATTAGCAATTGCTAATGAGATTTGATCAGCAAGTTGGCAAGCAAAATTAATTTCATCATTTTCCCAATGATGTTTTTTATCAACGTGTTCAAAACATAGAGTCCCGTAGTTTTTGCCTTCTTTTCGAATCACAGCATCAAGCATTGAGGTAATTCGATGGGGTTTTAAGTAACCTTCCACATAACCGGCGGTTCTGGGATCTGTTAATGGATCATTAGCATCAACATATTTCGAATTCTTTAAGGCATTGAATTCATCTTTAAATTCTTGCTCCTTTAATATTGCTCCTGCTGAATGTTCCCCTGTTGATAAAAAGAATTGTTCAATATTTTCAAGCAAAGTTTCATCATCGTTGAATAGCCAGACACCTACTCTCTCGATACCAAATTCTTTTGCAACCAATTCTGTTATTTCAAATGCAAGTTCTTTTATGTTACCTTCTGCTAAATTTTTACTTAATGCGACTTTCGAAAGTATTTCAAATTGTTTAATCTGTCGAAGCCTGGTTTCTTCTAATTTTTGATGTTCAAGTATTTTATGAGTAACATCTTTTCCGATTACCAACATATAATTATTGCCATTTCGTTGTATTTTATTTGCGTAAACTTCAACTATTATAATCGAGCCATCTTTTTTTCTCCAATGTCTATTACTCAGTTTTATTTCTCCGATTTCAAGAATTCGTCTTACATTATTTTCGATGCTTTCTTTGTCTTCGGCAATGAAATCAGTCAGAGAAAGATTGTAAATTTCTTCTTTGGTGTAACCTAAAAGATTTAAAAAGGATGTGTTTGCATCAGCAATACGATTATTTTCAAGATCATATAAATAAATGGCATCAACAATATTTTCAAAGATTATTTTTCTTATTTCTTCGAGGTCACTTTGTAATTTCTCTTTCTGCTTAATATTAGATACATCGAAGAACAATGTAGTGAAATATCTTTTTCTATTAGAATAAACATAAACTCTATACCACTTATTAAGATGTTGACTGAACTGTTCAAACTCTTTTTCTCCACCTTGCAATGCTATCTTTCCATAAAAATTTATCCAATTAAATTCCGCATTCCCAATTTCCGGAATAACTTCTCTAACGGTTTTTCCTATGATTTTTTTACTGTTGAGTCCTGTAATCTTTTCGAAGGTTTTGTTTGCTTCAAGGAATATGTAATCAATTGGTTTTTTGTTTTTATCGAGGATGATTTTGTGGTGTGCGTATCCTATTATTTTGCTTTTTGCAATTTGTTTATTTGTTTCCATTAAACAAAGCCCTTAAAGAGTTAATTAACTTATTTAATTGGCGATATTTCTTTATGGTATTTAAGCAATATTTACAAAATATTATAAAGACATGAACCCTTAATAATTTTATTCACAAATCTCACTTTAAACAAAATAAAAATGAAATGATTTTAGTTTAATTTATTATTAATTATGATAGATATACAAATTGTTGTTGAATAATAATGAATTTCATTTTGAGATAAGCATTGCAATAATAATAAGTTGAGATATTTTTCTTCTTGATAAATCTTAAGAGATAATTTATATTGCAACTAAAATTAATCGGAGTAAGAATGCAGAAAAGAATACTATTTCTTCCAATCTCAATCATAGTTTTAATTTTATGGGGATGTAGTAATAAAGAAATAGTTAATCAAAAACAAAATACAGAAGCTCAAACTAAAGTTGGAATAGTTTCCGAATTACTCGAAGAAGCAAGACAATTCTATCTAACCGCACTGAAAAAGCAAGAATTAAATAGTATAAATGAAACCGTAGAAAATTTTGAGAATTCTTTAAGAATCATAAATAATCTTAGCTATTATCCTGGAATTGAAAAAAACGAAGCTTATAAGGAATTGGAAAGTGCAATAATTGAAGATTATAAATCTTTTATTGATGGATTAGCTGTTTTGCCAGAAGGAATTTCCTTTGCAGCCTACGATGAATGGATGAAAAGAGCAGTACCTGAAATAGATGAAGTTGTTCATTCTGATGAAATCCCGATAAATAAGTTTATAATTCCTGCAGATATTCCATTGGAAGTCAATACACATGTTGAACAATGGATAAACTATTTTACAGGAAGAGGAAGAGATGTAATGACTCGTTGGCTTTCAAGATCTGGTAAGTATTTCCCAATGATGACAAGAATATTTAATGAAGAAGGTGTACCACTTCAGTTATTGTATTTGAGTATGATGGAAAGTGGATTGAATCCAACTGCAAGATCTTGGGCTTCAGCAGTTGGACTATGGCAGTTTATTAAGTCAACCGGAGCTTTGTATGGTTTGGAGACCGATTTCTTTTATGATGAAAGAAGGGATCCCGTTAAATCAACTTACGCAGCTGCGAGACATCTTAAAGACTTATATAATTCACTTGGAGATTGGTACCTTGCACTTGCTGCTTACAATTGTGGTGAAGGCAGAGTAAGAAGAGCAATCAATAAAGCTAATTCATACGATTACTGGACGATAAGAAAATATTTGCCAAAAGAAACCAGAAACTATGTTCCAATTTACATTGCTGTATCCTTGATTTCGATGGATTATGAAAAATATGGCTTTACAAATATTAACTTCGAAAAGCCTTATGAATATGATGTTTATACGATAAATGGTGCGATTGACTTAGGCTTTTTAGCAACTGCTTCCGGAACTGATTTGCAAACACTTCAGGATATGAATCCGGAATTAACTCAATTATCAACTCCGATGAATTATCCTGGTGGTTATCCTCTTAAAATTCCTAAAGGATCAATTAATCAATTTGCTGAAAACATAAAGAACATTCCTGATTATGCAAGAAGAACATATATAGTTCACACGGTAAGAAAAGGCGAGACAATTTCTAAGATTGCTCAAAAATATGGAGTATCAAAAGTTGAACTCGCTGATGCTAATAATTTAACGACCAAGACAAAATTGAAAAGCGGACACAGAATAAAAATTCCGTTGTTAGTTAATAGTTCAGGTGAAACCGAATATGTTATGAACACCGATACTCAGATTGCTTCTGAAAATAATAATTACGTATCTCCTTACGCATCCTTACTGAAAGAAAATGTAAATAAAAACAATATTATCATCAGTAGGAATGATTCTGATGAAGAAGAAATTGAAGCCGAAGAATATGCCACAAACAATACTGAAACTGAGATAAGCAATGCAAATGAAGTAAGTATCATTACCCCAAAAGGTTTTGTCCCTGTGAATTACAGAGTAAAGAAAAATGATAGTCTTTTGGGAATTTCAGAAATGTTTAATTGTAGAGTTAGTGATATTAGAAATTGGAATGATATTCCATACACAAGAACTGTTAAAGTTGATGAAGTTCTTACAATTTATGTTCCTGAGTCGCAACAGCAATATTATGCAAGTCTGGATAATGTTAATTCAGAAAATGCTTTTGAAAATACAAAGACCACTAATGTTAATTCTTCATTGGTTTATCATAAAATAAAAAGAGGAGAGAATCTTCAACAGATAGCATCACTATATAATGTTACTCCTGAACAAATTAAGGATTGGAATAATTTATCAGGTAATAAAATATTTAGTGGAAGAACATTAAAAATCTATAAAGATGGAAAAACGGTTCCCAAAAACAATAGCATTGCAAATTCAACTTTTCGATATAAAGTAAGAAAAGGAGATTCTCTGAGTGAAATTGCTGAAAAATTCGGAGTTAGCATAAGTGATTTGAAGAAATGGAATAACTTGACTTCAAATACAATAGCAGTTGGTAAGATTCTTAAAATACAAAGTGATAATAATCCGGGTAGCACTGCGTACGGTGATAATTCCAATAACAGAACTGCAAATTTAACTTATTATAAAGTAAAAAAAGGTGATACGATTGGTGAAATAGCTCGAAAATTCCAAGTTAAAGTATCCGATATCGTTGCTTGGAATAATTTAAAGAACAACAAAATTCTAACAGGAAGTAGAATTAAAATTTATAGTAACAGCAGTATCTATGATATAGAAGAAGATTTGACGGATAATAACTCCAGAATTAATGAAAGAAAAGAAACTGTTTCAAACAAGAAAAACAGTAATTCAGATTTTCATGTTGTAAAATCTGGCGAATCACTTTACTCGATTGCAAAAAAGTATAATATGTCGGTTGCCAGATTAAAACAGCTTAATAATATTAGTACAAATAAAATTAAAATTGGTGACAAACTAAAAGTAGAATAAACAAAAATATAATTAACTGAAAGCCGTTAGGGGTGTTATCCCGCTTCCTTAGTGGGATATCTGAGATAATACCCTAAAACCTGATCTGGGTAATGCCAGCGTAGGAAAACGGGCTTAAAGAGTGATTTACTTTGAGCCGTTTCCCCAACGGCTTTTTTATTTATTTTTATTTATTAACCATTTATTAGGAGGTTAAAATGAAAAGTAAAATCATTCTTTTGTTTTTGTTCTTGTTCCATTTTTCACAAGCTCAACAATCCATTTCCGGATATGTTTTCGATTCTGAAAGTAACAAACCACTTTCAAATGCGAACATCTATTTGTCTAAAAGTAATGTTGGTTCAACATCTGATAATAAAGGACAATTTTTTATTTCTTTGAAAGTACCTGAAGATACAATCATAATCAGCTATCTCGGATACAAAGCAAAAAGAATTTATGTAAAAGATTTTCCGAATAATACCATTGTATATTTGGATAGAATTATTCTTCCATCGCAGACTGTGTTAGTTGAGGCGAGTGTCGGTAAAAAAGGAATAACTCCACTAACTTTTGAAAAGTTAGACCGTTCACAAATTCAAAGAGACTATGTAGTTCAGGATATTCCGCAATATCTAAGTCAATTACCATCAATAACTTCGTATTCAGAAAATGGGAATGGATTGGGCTATAACTATCTGAGTATCAGAGGATTTGACCAAAGAAGAATTTCTGTTTCAATAAATGGAATTCCACAAAATGATCCTGAAGATCACAACGTTTATTGGCTTGATTTTCCGGATTTATTAGCCAGTACAGAATTAATTATGGTTCAAAGAGGAGCGGGTTCGGGAGTAATAGGTTATCCTGCAATCGGCGGCTCGATAAATATTATCACTTCTCCTTTTAGTGATAAAGCGAAGCTGAATTTAAGTTCTTCAATCGGAAGTTATAATACCAGAAAATACAGTGCTGCATTTTCGAGCGGACTTATTGATAACAAATATTCTTTTTATGCAAAACTTTCTCAGATATTAAGTTCTGGATACAGACAACTTTCTTGGGTGAAATTTAATGCATATCATCTATCAGCAGTGAGATTTGATGAAGATTTAACTTCACAAATTAATATTTTCGGTGGTCCAATTTCCGATGGACTTGCTTATACCGGAGTTGCGAAGTTTGCAGTTAAAGATAGAAATCTGAGGCGCGCAAATTACTCTTATTGGGAAGCAAGTAATAATCAATATACGTTTACTGTGAATAGAAGACCAGAAGAAATTGAGAATTTCAGCCAACCGCATTTTGAATTATTGAATGAGTACACATTCAATCCGAACATTAAATTTAATTCAGCTTTATTCTTGGTTATTGGAAAAGGATTTTTCGATTATGATGGGTCATGGTCTATTTTTTATGATGATTATTTCCGACTTAGACAAAATGGATTTGATACTAATTTTATTCCGACAAATGCAATTATAAAAGCAATGGTGGAAAATGTTCAATACGGATGGATTCCTCGAGTCAGCATTAAACATCACAATGGAGAACTGATTTTAGGTGGTGAAGTAAGAATTCATCGATCAGATCACTGGGGTAGTATTGATTATGCAGAAAATCTTCCGCCTGATATTTCGAAAAGTTATAAATACTATTTCTATAATGGTGCAAAAGACATTTTATCATTTTTTGCGAATGAGAATTATAAGATTTCCGATAAACTAAATTTACTTGCAGAATTTCAAATTGCATATCATCGTTACAGACTTTATAACGAAGCATATATAAATAATGATTTTACTATTAAAGATTTGTTCTTTAATCCGAGGATTGGATTAAACTATAAAATCACAAATAATATTAGTTCTTTTATAACTTTGGCGAGAGTAAGTAAAGAACCTCGATTGAAAAATTATTATGATGCAGCTGAATCAAGTGCAGGTGAACTTCCAAACTTCGAACTCAATCAAGATGGATCGTATAATTTTTCCAAACCGCTGATAAAACCTGAAACTATGACAAACATAGAAGTTGGGTTTAATTTCATCGAAAGAAATTTTAATACTTCCGTTAATTTTTATTATATGCTTTTTGATAATGAAATTGTTAAATCAGGTCAACTTGATAGATTCGGACAACCAATTACCGGAAACGCAGATAAAACTCTTCACGCGGGTGTTGAATTAACAGGGTTACTAAATCTAAATGATAATATCTCACTATTTGGTAATGCAACTTACAGTGTTAATAAAATTCAGAAAGCGAAATATTATCTTGATCAAACAACATTTATTGATTTGAGTGGAAATACAATTGGAGGATTCCCTGATTTCCTTGCAAACGTAGGTATTCAATATAAAGATGAAAAATTCTTCGCTAAATTTTCTGGTAAATATGTTGGTAAAATGTTTAGTGATAATTTTGGAGTGAATCTGAAAAAATATATTTCTGATTATGCTTCGATTAGCTTTGTTGATTATGATGACAACGTAAATGAAGCTTACTTTACAGCTGATCTCTATGCTAGTTATCAATTCGATTTGTTCAATGCTTTGGATAAGTCAAAGGTATTTGTTCAGATAAATAATGTTTTTGATAATCTTTATTCGGCTTATGCAATAGGGAAAGAGTTTTTCCCTGCAGCCGAGAGAAACTTTTTAATTGGACTTCAATTAGGATTATAAGGAATATTTTGAAAAAATGTATTATCGTAGCAAATGGTAATATTCCGAGAAAGAATGATATTTTATTCTTCATAAAAAAAGGCTACGACACAATCATTTGCGCTGACGGAGGAGCTAATTCTATTTTCAAATTAGGATTAGTTCCTCATTTCATAATCGGTGATTTTGATTCTGTAAAAAAGCAAACATTAAATCATTTCAAGAATAAAAGTAAAATAATTAACATCAAAAGACAAAATGATACCGATGTAGAAAAGTGTTTGAAATTTGCAATCAAGAAAAAATTCGATGAAGCGGTTTTACTTGGAGTAACAGGGGATAGACTTGATCATACAATTTGCAATCTGGGTATTGTCATTAAATTCTTTGATAGAATAAAGTGCTGCATATCAGCAGAAAAATCTTTTCTTGTTCCGATTAATTCAACAGCAGAATTTCAGACAGTTCCAAATGAAACAATTTCTTTGTATGCTTTCAATGAAAAAACAGTAATTACAACCAAAGGATTAAAATTTCCAATTAAAAATTCTACTTTGCCTTTTGGGAAAAAAGAAAGTACTTCAAATCGTGCAGTTTCAAACAGAGTGATTTTAGAAATTCAAAATGGAATTGTTTTCGTTATCAGAGACTTAGAAACAATCAAACGATATGATCTCATTTAGTCTGCTCGATATAATTGTTATTCTGAGTTTCTTTGTTGTTCTTATTGGCATTGGATTATACAGTAGTAATAAAGTAAAAAGCTCATCGGATTATTTATTAGCTGGAAGAAATGTTGGTTTATTTCTCTTTGTATTAATCAATGTTTCGACTTGGTATGGAGGAATCTTAGGAGTAGGGGAGTTTACATACAGATATGGTTTACTCAGTTGGTTCACACAAGGGTTGCCTTACTACATTTTTGCTTTTTTATTTGCACTTTTTTTTGCAGAGAAAGTTCGAAATTCTTCACTTGTTACGATTCCGGATAAAATCAGATTGGTTTATGGAAACACTAATGCGAATCTGACGGCATTGGTTGTTTTTATTCTCGTCAGTCCTGCTCCTTATTTATTAATGACTTCGATTTTGATAGATCAGATATTTCAAATTGGATATTTTTACTCATTACTGATAAGCTTGATTCTTTCTGGTATTTATTTAATAAAAGGAGGATTCAGGGCTAATGTATTTACTGATGCGTTTCAATTTTTTGTAATGTTTATCGGATTTATAATCATTCTTATAACAGCTTATTTGAATTATGGAGGATTTGAATTTCTTAAACAAAATTTGCCTTCAGAGCATTTGAGGTTAACTGGAAGTGCTTCTAATTCATTTATTATTGTCTGGTTTTTGATCGCTTTGTGGACATTTGCAGACCCAGGTTTTCATCAGAGATCATTCTCTGCTAAGAATGGTAAAGTTGCAAAGTGGGGAATAATCATTTCAATTTTCTTTTGGATGCTGTTTGATTTTCTTACAACAACTACTGGACTATATGCAAAAGCTTCCATTCCAAATTTAGAGCAGCCTTTGATGGCATATCCATTATTGTCTGAAAAAATACTTGACGAAGGATTGAAAGGAATTTTTTACATCGGTATGCTTGCGACTATTATCTCTACTCTTAATAGTTTTTTGTTTCTTAGTGCAACAACATTAGGAAAAGATTTTATAAATGTTTTAATAAAAAATTCAGATGAAAAATTATTACGCAAGTATGTTTCTATTTCAGTTTTACTCTCTGGTTTTATTTCAATTCTAATCTGCATGATTATTCCATCCGTTGTTCAAATTTGGTATACATTGGGAAGTCTTTTTATTCCAGGAGTTATTCTCGCTGTAGTTTCAGCTTATTATGAAAAAATTAGAGTTAATAATAAACTAATGACTGCAGAGATTATCATAGGAATTTCTATAAGTTCGTTTTGGCTATTGATTCGAGATTATTTCAGTGGAACTTTATTATTTGAGGTTGAACCAATGTTAGTTGGATTAATTGCAGTTCTAATTATTCATATTTACGGCTTGATCAGAGTAAAAACTCATAATCAAGCCTGAAGAAAAATTAAGGTAAGAATATTCCTGCGGCTACGACTGTAGTCCAAAGACCGTTTTTATCACCTTCTGCTGATTGAGTAATATTAAATGTTCTGACAATTTTTCCAGACATTTTGTAGAGGTTTTCTCTTTCACTCCAGTCTTTGTCAGCATCAAACTCAACACCTAAAGTTGTTGCCAACATTGTTGCTGCAAGGTCTTCTGCATATTCGCCAGCGACTTTTTCAGTTTGTCCATAAGGATGATGTTCAGATAAATAACCATAAGCATTAGAATCAGCAGGAATGGCAACTCCAATGGAAGCGGCTATCAATCTGTTGGGTTCGTTAGTTGAGTTTCTTGCCATAACGCAGTGAGTAATTTGTCCAGGAGTAATAAATTTTAATCCTTCTTCAACGGTAATTCTTTTACAGCCAATTGGAAAAATACTGCTGACAGAAACAAGGTTACATATTTCTATTTTTGCATTTCTTAAAGCAAGCTCAAATGAGCTTAAATATTCTTTGTGTTTTCCAACACCTTTTGTGAAAAATATTTTAGTTGGTAGATACAATTTATTTCCCTTTCAGTTTTAGTTTAACAAATTTTCTTTTACCTACTTTTAAGATTAAATCAGATTTTATTTTGACGATAAATTGGGGATCAGAAATTTTTTCACCATCAATTGAAACTCCCCCTTGCTGAACTAATCTCTTAGCTTCGCCTTTGGATGAAGCAAATTTTACAAAAACAATTAGGTCTAAAATATTTAATTCTACAGTATTATCAATAAAAACTTCTTCAATTTCATCAGGAATTTCTTTTTTAATAAAAATTTTATCGAACTCTTCTTCAGCCTCAATAGCTGCTTTGGAATTATGATACATTGATACTAGTATCCTTGCAAGTTCTCGTTTGAGATCTCGAGGGTTTTTTGTAGGATCAGATAAATAATTCTTTACTTCAATTAATTTGTCATTACTCACATCAGTTGCAAGCTCAAAGTAAATATAAATTAAGCTATCAGGGATTGATAATGTCCTTCCATAAATCTGTTGAGGGGAATCGGAAATCCCAATGTAATTATCATATGACTTACTCATTTTTTCAACGCCGTCAGTACCAACTAACAAAGGCATAGTCAGTATTACCTGAGGTTCTAAACCAAATTCCCTTTGAATATCTCTTCCAACAAGCAGATTAAATTTTTGATCAGTTCCACCAAGCTCTACATCACTTTCAATTGCAACAGAATCCATTGCTTGAGCTAAAGGATAAAGAATTTCGTGCATACTAATTGGCTCACCTGATTTATATCGTTTAGTGAAGTCATCTCTTTCAAGCATTCTTGCAACAGTGTATTTAGAAGATAGTTTGATTACATCTTCAAAATTCATTTTAGATAGCCAATCAGAATTATATACAATTTTAGTTTTTTCTCTATCAAGAATTTTTGAAGCCTGTTGTAAATAAGTTTCACCATTTATTCTGGTTTGTTCGAGAGATAGGGCTGGTCTTGTAGAATTTCTTCCTGAAGGATCACCAATCATTCCAGTGAAGTCACCAATAATAAGAATTGCCTGATGACCTAATTTTTGAAACTGCGCTAATTTTCTGAGTACAACAGCGTGTCCGAGATGTAAATCTGGCCTGCTTGGATCACAGCCAAGTTTAACATTTAATGGTTTCCCTGTTTTAATCGAATTCTCAATTTTTCTAACTAAATCATCTTCCGGAATAATCTCAACAGCGCCTCGTTTTATGATATCCATTTGTTCATTTAGAGGGGGAAATTTATTCAACATTTACTCTCCGATTTTTTCAACTCTAAAATTTTATCCTTCTTTCTTGTTCTCTTTGGAAGTCTTTTTTAGCAATAGATTCTCTTTTGTCAAAAGATTTTTTACCTTTTGCTAAAGCTAATTCAACTTTTACTTTACCTTTTAGAAAATATAATCTTAGTGGAATAAGAGTGAGACCTTTTTCTTTAATTTTCCCAATGAGCTTTCTGATTTCACTTTTATTCAATAATAATTTTCTATCTCTAGTTGGATTGTGATTATTTATATTACCTTGTTTATACTCACTAATATGAGCATTTAATAACCAAACTTCTCCATTTTTAATAGTTGCATAGCTATCAACTAAATTTACTTTACCTTCACGAAGAGATTTAACTTCAGTACCTTTAAGTACAATGCCCGCTTCGAATGTCTGAATTATAAAATATTCGTGCTGTGCTTTGCGATTTACAGTAATATTTTTTTCTTCTACGGAATTTGGCTTATTCATTTCGTAAAATTAATTACATCGGTGATATTTACCAGCAGTTTTATTTCAACTTGACAATGAATTTTTGCGGGATGTAAATAAACTAGCAAAACTATTATCAATTTCGAAAGAATTAAGTAGCTTACTATAACTTTTAGATAATATTAAATAAAAAAGTTTATCAGTAAAAACAAATATTAGTGGGGCACATAGATAAAAAATGTGCAAAATGGATGTTCCATGAATTAAATTAAATATCAATGCTGTTGATTTCGCTTTACTTATTTCGTGAATTGATAAAATATATTGACCTAAAAATTCATAAATAAGTAAAACCGATAAGTAAATAACATAGAGATAAGTAATCGAAATTATGTTATTTCTATTCCGATTTTGTAAAAAGCTATAAAGAAATAAAATGATAACTCCACTCGAAAACCATAAGAAGAAAGCCCAAATATTTATTCCCTGTGTATTAAAAATTTCTATATTATACCTGTATCTATAAAATCCAACCCAAATGAAAGAAATTAAAAATGCTGTTACAACATTTGTAAAACTATTAAGCGTATGATTTTTAGATAATTTTAGTACATAATAATAAAAAATTCCTCCTGACAAACCAATGATAATGTCGGTAATCTGATCTTTAATAATCTCTGGTAAAAATATATTTAACGAAAAAAGGTAAAGAGATATTTCAACTATTTCATATATTTACAACACAAAAAAAAGTTTTAGCCAAATATTTCTTGAAGTAAATAATGAGATTAAAGCTAAACAGAGCATTCCACTGAAAAAATGAAGTAAACTCCAAAAATCTATGAAGAAGAATTTATTCTGATAAATTACTGTGTAAAGCCATCCAGTATTATCCCGTATTGATTCTATGAAAAGTCTCAAAAAATTCATTGCTTTTTAGTCTTTTTCCTATCAATAATTTTAAGTGTTTGAAAACTTATTATCAAAAAAAGATTAAATAAAAATAAATTTAATATTAAAACATAGATGAAAGATAAACCAAAGAAAGTAAAAGTTGTTATTAAGATAAATACAGAATTAATTGTGAATGCCAATAAGAAAGATTTTATAAAAATTTTTGTTCAAAAGACATAAATCAAATAATGAAAAATGCAAATAAAAATTTATTAGCTAATAAAATTTAATATTTACATTAAAATGAAGTTCTTTACTATCTTTGAAAGAATTATTTAGGATAATGATGAAAAAACTGATTTTAACAATCCTATTTATACAAAGCATTTTAACATATTCCCAGAGTAATTGGATTAAAAGAATTGAACCACCAAATTGGTGGACTGGATTTAAAAATGATACTTTACAATTATTAGTTTATGGAAATGAAGTATCAAAAATTCAGGTTAGAATCGAAGACCAATTTGTTCAATTGCTAAAAATTAATGAAGCAGAAAGCCCAAACTATCTCTTTCTTGATATTCTAATACCAAAAATAGAACAAGAATTTTCTTTCAAAATTAATTTTTCTTATGGAGCTACCGACACTTCAATTTCTTATAAATTACATAAGAGACAAAAGGGTACAAGACATCAGGGCTTTGACAAAAAAGATGTTGTATATTTGATAATGGCTGACAGATTTTGCGATGGAAATCCTTCAAATAACAAAATTGGGGATAGTCTTGATAATTACACCGAGAAAGATTTAGACGGAAGAAAAGGGGGCGATATTGAAGGAATTATTTCAAAATTAGATTATCTGAAAGATTTAGGAATCACTGCTTTATGGATAACTCCGATGCTTGAAAATAATATGTATATGAGTTATCACGGTTATGCTGCAACAGATTTATATAAAATTGATCCTCGTTTCGGTAGTAATGAACTTTATAAAAAACTTGTTGATGAAGCCCATCAAAAGAATCTTAAAATAATAATGGATCACGTTTCAAATCATGTTGGAATAAATCATTGGTGGATACAAGATTTGCCGTTCGAGAATTGGATAAATGGTAAGCTCGGTAATCATTATCCTGCCAATCATAACAAGATGACTTTCTACGATATTTATAGTCCAGGTGAATCTGTCAGATTAAGTTGGGAAGGCTGGTTTACTGATTATATGCCAGACTTAAATTATAAAAATCCTTTTCTCAAAAAGTACATGATTCAAAATACTATTTGGTGGATTGAATACCTCGGTATAGATGGAATAAGAGAAGATACTTATCCTTATGTTGACCAATATTATATGTCAGAGTGGGCTCAAAGAATTTTTGAAGAATTTCCCAACTTTAATATTGTTGCTGAAGTTTGGACAGGCGAATCACCATTTTTAGCTGCATATCAAAGAAATAATAAATTCGGAAGTAAAATAAATTCGAACATTCCTTCAGTTACTGATTTTGCTTTTGCAGATGCTGTTCGTGATTTTCTTTCTGGTAAGAAAAATTTAGATGCAGTATTTAATATCTTAGCGATGGATCATCTATATTACCAACCTGATATGCTCTTAACTTTTTTCGATAATCACGATATTAGCAGAGGACTCTATCTTGCAGACGAAGATTTAGAAAAATTAAAATTAGCTTTGACTATTCTTTTAACCACGAGAGGAATTCCCAAATTACTTTATGGAACTGAGATTGGAATAGTGGGCGATGACCGTCACGGAAGTATTAGGACTCCTTTCCCGGGAGGTTTTTCAAAGCATAAAAGAAATGCCTTTACAGATGAAGGAAGAACAGAATCAGAGAAAGATATTTTCAATTTCACAAAGAAACTTTTACATATAAGAAAAACAAATAAAGCATTGACAGAAGGAAAACTTATTCATTTTTATCCTTTTGACAATATTTATGTTTATTTCAGAATTTCAGATAAACAAAAAATTATGATAGTAATTAATGGAAATGATAAAGAAAAAAAAATAAATCTTAATAATTACAAAGAAACTATTGGAGATGAGAAGAAGTTATTTGATTTAATCTCTGAAAAATTTTTTAATCCTGATGAAAAGAATCAAATTATTGTTCCTAAAAAATCATCACATATTTATTTGCTTAATAAATAGAGGTAAAAATGTTGGAAATTCAAAAGAAACTAACAAACACATTTTATGGAATATTAGCTTTGCCAGCAACAGCTATGGGTTTTGCATTATCAATTCAAATTGCAGCATTAAGTTGGTTGATGAGAACTCAATACAATCTTGATTTACACGAAATCGGTTTTGTTTGGGCTGCTGGACCTTTAGCCGGAATAATTGGCCAACCAATAGTTGGATTAATTAGTGATAATGTATGGTTTTGGAATGGAAGAAGACGACCATTCATTCTAGTTGGTGGAACCTTAGCTGCTCTTATGCTTTTTGCTTTACCTAACATTGGTGCTATAAATGATTTCCTCGGAATAGGCAACATAATTATCGTGGCAGTTTTTGTTGCTCTCACACTTGACTTGGCTATCAATATTTCTTTTAATCCAACCCGCTCTATAATTGCAGATGTAACTCCGGAGGGAGTTCCAAGAACTAAAGGATACACCTGGATGCAGACAGTTTCAGGTTCATTTGGAGTTCTTGCCTATGCTATCGGAGCAATATTTGGAAATTATTTTTTGATTTACTTTGGAGTCTTTCTTGTTTTGTCGTTTTCAATTATTCCTATGTTCTTTATTAAAGAACCAAGAGAATTACAAAATGTCTCTGGACAATCTATAATAGATAATAAATCAACAACAGACTGGAATCAATTTCTGAAGCTGCTTTTTGCTCATTCGTTTTCGTGGATAGGTGTTCAAACAATGTTTGTTTATATGATAGGTTTTGTTGAGCAAAGATTAAATCCTGCAAACAACGATGAAACAGGTATGATACTTTCCATTTCATTCCTTGTATTAAATGCTGTTGGGGCTTTACTTCCAGCCTTCGTTTTAGAGCCGATAACTGAAAGAATTGGCAGAGTTAAAACTCACATATTTAGCCTTTTATTTATGTCAGCCAGCTACTTTGGAATAGTTTTTTTAGGGAATACAAAATTTTTACTTTGGGGTATGATGGCTGTTGCTGGAATAGGATGGGCTGCAATCGTTAGTTTACCATTTGCGATTATGTCAGAAAAAGTGAACAAAAATAAAATGGGACTATTTATGGGAATCTTCAATCTTTCGGTTGTATTACCACAGTTATTTGTTTCATTGGTATTAGGATATTTTATTCAGCAAGCTGAAGACAAAAGTTTGATTTTTATTATTAGTTCTGTAACCTTATTGGTCTCAGCATTACTTTGGTTTCTAGTCAAAGAGGAGAAATCTATTGTTGTAAATAAAAAATCATTTCCTTCTTCTCACTAAATTCAATTAGGTATAAAATGATTTATCTATTCTTGACTATTATTTGTTCCAGCAGTCTTGCACTAATTTTAAAATTTGGCAATGTGAAAAAATCAAATACTGCAATACTGATTAATGCTAATTACATAACTGCATCTATTTTATCATTGTTGTTTACACTGTACAAGGGTAAGATATTTTTATCAATTGAGGCACTAATATTTGCTTTATTTCTTGGTTATTTATTTGCAGAAACATTTTTCATCTATTCAAAAGCAGTAGGTTTGGCTGGAACCGCTTTAGCTACTGTTAGCGCAAGATTATCTGTTCTGATTCCTGTTCTGTTTTCTATTTTACTTTTTGGTGAATCTCCCGATTTGACGATGCTCATCGGGTTCTTAATTGCACTTATAACATTTTATTTTTTCTATCTTTCATTAAGACAAAAAAATTTAGATGTTCACGGAAAGAGGGGATACATTTATTTAATTTTACTTTTAATTGGCATTGGTGTCGTGGATTTATCAATGAAAATATTCGAAAGAAATTTTTTATCTGAAGAAAAAGGCACTTTTGTATTCGTTATTTTTTTTACTGCCTTTATATACACTTTAATAAAAATTTTAACTCAAAAAATCTCTTTCGAACCTAACACATTCAAAACAGGACTAATACTTGGCTTACCAAATTTTTTATCAATTCATTTTCTTTTAGCGGCGCTTGGTCAGTTGCCTGCTATAGTAGTCTTTCCGACATTAAATATTGGTGTAATAGTATTTACAGCAGTTACAGCTTATTTGATTTGGAAAGAAAAAATTAATAATTACGGTATATTGGCGATTATAACTGGAATAATTGCTATAATACTTCTCAAGATATGATGTGAATCGAAAGAATTATTTTTATTCGCTTAAAAGTTTTATTTTTGCGGTGCAAAAATTATTAAGCGAGTAACCTTAATTAAATTATAAGTCAAGCCATTAAGGAAACAAGCAATAAGTTCTAAAAAATATTTAAAGTATAATACACAGCTTTTACGATTGAGAATTGACAGGCGCGTTCGTCTAGTGGCTTAGGACGCCGCCCTCTCAAGGCGGAGATCACGGGTTCGAATCCCGTACGCGCTACTTAAAATCATAAATGGCGGGGTAGCTCAGTAGGTTAGAGCAGTGGAATCATAATCCACGTGTCGGGGGTTCGAATCCCTCCCCCGCTACAATTAAATTAGGAGAAAAATTAAATATGTACACTTTATTAGTCACTTTATCTACAATTATTGCAATTTTTCTTATAATCATTGTTTTGCTTCAGGCAAGCAAGGGTGGGGGATTAGCTGGTACGTTTGGCGGTGCTGGTAATCTTGGAAGTATTTTCGGTACCCGAAGGACTGCAGATTTTCTCGCAAAAGCAACTTGGTGGTTAGCTGGAACCTTAGCAGTTTTGGCTCTTCTAATCAATCTTTTCTTTTTGCCGGGTCAAACTACTACTGAGCAAAGAAGTATAATTCAGGAAAGTGGAAGACCATCAGTTCCGAAGCAACCAACTTTACCACCACAGAATTTACCCAATCAATAATTCTTAAAATCATACTTCGCTTATTCAGCGGAGTATGATTTGTACCACTCATTTAATGACGCTATTATCTCATCCTGAATATTTCTATAGAAATTATAACTGCCATTCTTGTACTCAAATAAAATAGTTACGATTAAATCATCATCAGCAGCAGTTTTTAAGTAACCAGCAAGACCGATTACTCCATTTAAAGTTCCGGTTTTCCCTCTAAAGTTTATGTGACTATTCATTCTGTTTCCTAGAGTGCCATCAACACCGGCAATACTCAGCGAATTATAAAAACTTTCAAAATTTACTAAATCGAAATACATTCTTTCCAATAATGAATTGACAGAAGATGCGGTGATTTTATCAAATCTTGAAATACCAGAACCATCAACTATTTCAGTTGCGAATGTAGGAATATCATTCTTTTTTAAGAAATCCTTAATTGCTTGTTGGGAAAAGAAATATGTCCCTTGCGATTTTGAAAATTCAGCCCCCAGAATTTTGAATAAACATTCAGCATAAAAGTTATCACTGTATTTGTTTATGTATGATATTAAATCATCTAATTTTACAGATGACTCATCAATATCATATACTTTTTCAGGTGCAATTCCTGAAATGGCTACTCCATCAACAGAGATATTTTTTCGCAATAATATTTCACGAAATTTCTGAGCAATCTCGAGAGGTGGATTTTGAAGATTAATTTGAATATATCGTTGTTTTTTCTTAACCTTTTTAACAATTGTTTTCTTATTTCTGTCTAACACAAGGGCAGAGATAGGTGGAAGAGGAACATTCGACCTTTCATCTTCGATCCAGTCTTCACGGCTATAAATGTTGTCAAAGTATGAATCATCTCCAACAACATCACCACTTACTCTTTTAATTCCTGAACTCACTAATTTGTCAGCGAAACTTTCTAAATCAGTAGAAGTAAATAATGGATTACCAAAACCTTTTAAGTACAGATTTCCGTTAATTATTCCATCTTTAATATTATAATCATTGGTTATGAGTTTCGTTTTTACTTTAAAATCCTTTCCTAATAATTGAAGAGATACAGCAGTAGTGAAGAGTTTAGTTACAGATGCTGGAATCATCTGATCCCAAATATTTTGTTTAATTATAGTATCCTGATTTAATGGATTGTAAATTAAAATTGCTGCTTTAGTAGTTGAGGGCAATTTAGAAAGAATATTTCTAACTTTGTTTTCAAAATCTTGTTTTGAATTTGCGTTTAGGATATTTGCGCAAATAATAAAAAGAAGTAAATAGAAATTAACCATAAAGTATTGTCGAAATTTTATTTTATTTTTGAATGCAATTATAAATTAGATGTTCATTTACTGAAAGGTATTTCAAATGGCCAAATCAAACAGTCCAGTTAAATCATATCAGAATCAGGAATTTCTTTCCTCTGCTGATGCGAGAATCATAAGAATTATTGCCGAATATTTGGAACCACAATTAAGATTTAAAAAACATAAAATTGTAGATACAATAGTTTTCTTCGGTTCTGCAAGATTAAAATCGAAAAAAGCTGCTTTATCAGAGTTAAATAAGTATAAATCTCTTGATCCTAAAAAATCTGGATTTGCGAAAGGTTTACGCGAAGCTCAAATTGCTTATCAAATGTCTAAATATTATGAAGACGCTGTTGATTTAGCTAAGAAATTGACTTCCTGGTCAATGAATCTTGAAACAGAAGCTAATAGATTTATAATCTGTACAGGTGGTGGACCCGGAATTATGGAGGCTGCAAATAAAGGTGCAAAATTAGCAGGCGGTTATTCTATCGGTTTAAATATTAGTATTCCTTTTGAACAATTTGTAAATAAATATGTAACTAATGATTTGCAATTTGAATTTCATTATTTCTTTATGCGAAAATTTTGGTTTGCATATTTATCTAAAGCTCTGATTGTTTTTCCAGGAGGATTCGGTACGATGGATGAGCTTTTTGAAATTTTAACTTTAGTTCAAACTGAAAAAATCAGGAAGAAATTGTGTCTGGTTATTTATGATGAGAAATACTGGCGCAAAATTATTAACTTTGAAGCACTCATTGACTCAGGAGTTATAAGTAAGGAAGATCTTAATCTTTTCCATTTTTGTGAGGATGTTGAATCTGCTTATAAAATTATAACAAATCACTTAGAAAAGAATTTTATAAAAGGGAAAGATCTTACTGTAATTGAACCAAAAATTAATATAAAATAAAAAGGGCTGATTAACAGCCCTTAAGTTTATTCCTGAGTAGGGATTTGTGCTCTTCTTATAGCTTTTAATTTTTCCATTCTTTTTTGAACAGAAGGCTTTACGAAAGCAGTTCTTTTCTTAAATTCTTTAAGTACACCGGATCTTTCATATTTCTTTTTGAATCTCCTAAGAGCTTTATCAATAGATTCGTTTTCGCCTATTTGAATTCCAACCAATTATATCACCTCGCTTTCTGGTTGCTTTTTTAATGATTCAATTAATTTTTTATTCCCTGACTTTTTAAATTCGACTGAAATTGAACTTTGACCATCCGACATAAACAATTTGTTAACCACTATTCCGTAATCATCCCAAACTTTATGATAGATTACGTCGCCAACTAAATATGTTTCAGATGGTGAATAATTTTTTGATTCTCTGGTTTCTAAATCATCTAATACTGGTTTAGTTGAATGAACAATTTCTTGTAAATCAATAACTTGTGTTTGTTTACAAGTCTTACATTTAGCCCATTTTTTCGTCTCATTCTCTTTATCAGAATATTCACCAGTTATTTCGAATTTTTTGACTGCTCCACAAATACTACAAAAAGCTTCTACATTTTTAGTCCTTGCCATATTTTACCTTTCTAAAGCAATAATTAATTACAAAATTATCTAAAAAAATTGATTTTTGAAAATTTTTGAAAGCCAAAAAACACAGTTTATTGAATAACCGTGAAAAACAGAATGAAATATTAGAAAAGACTGAGATTACAGAAGTTATTTTTTACATCATCAAAATCATTATTTGCTATCACAGCAACAATATTGTTCTTCATCTTTGAAAATAATACTAAATTCCCATTATACATTTTTGAATAGCAATTACCGTCATCCAAATAATTTATTAGCTGAGAGTCAAGCTCTAATAGTTTGTTGATGTATGTTTCATCCACCTGAAAGACGTAAATAATTTGATTTTTATCTCCTACATAAACGTGATGAGCAAGTTTTGTCCCTTTGTCTTCGGAAATAACTGCACCCAAAAGTTTCCATTCCTTGAACTCGGGAACGATTGTAGAATAATTAACTCCATTAGTTGAGAAATAATTGCAAATTTCTTTTGAATTATTAGATAAAAACTGAGGTGTTAATTGACCTTTTAGAATTGAAGAATAATTATTGACAGCCTGAAAAAACATATTCTCAGGATTTAGCTTTGTAATATCAATCTCCGGGACTCTATTAACATTACTACGATTGATTGTTATCAGCACAATCGCAATCACTATAATCATTGCTGTAGCAAAAGAAAATGACGGACGATAAAAGAAATCTAAAATTAAATTGTTCTTTTTTTTCTGAATATTTTCTTTGGGTTTGATTTCAGATAAAATTCTATTCCTCAAACTTTCAGGAGCGGGAATTTTTTTAACTTTTGAGGTTACAATCTTTTTACATAATGATTGTACCTGATATTCATACTTCAAAGAAGGATCTGATTCAATTTGATCTTTAATCTGAATCAGCAGATTTTGATCTGAAATTTCATTATCAATATATGCAGTGATTAGTTCATTATTCATTTCTATTCCTTGACTATATAACCTTTATCTGAAGCATATTTGTGTAATTTTGTAAAAAGCATTTTTCTGGCTCTGTGTAATCTTGACCTTACAGTACCTACAGGAATATCAATAAAGTCTGCGATTTCCTCGTAAGTATATCCTTCCAAATCACAAAGAATGATAACGGTTCTAAAATCTTCAGGTAATGAGTTTACTGCTTCAGAAACTTCATCATCGAGCAAGTTATCATAAATATCTTTTTCTAAATGAGCACTATCAGCATTAGAAGGTTTGATATTTTCATAATAATTATCTACTTCTTCATAATCAACTTTATCAGGCTCTTTGGTATCTTTTCTATATTTATTTATAAAAGTGTTTTTCAGAATTCTGAACAACCACGCTTTACAATTAGTTCCTTGCTCAAATTTGTCGAAAAAACGAAATGCTCTAAGGTAGGTTTCCTGAACTAAGTCGTCTGCTTCGTCGCTATCTCCTGTAAGTCTGAATGCAAAATTATACAAAGCATCCATATGAGGAATGGCTTCTCTTTCAAAATCTTCGTATAATTTTTTTTGCTTTTCGACTTCGTTCATTGAATAAGATGTATTTTCTAATAAAGTATGTTTTACTAATGCTAAAATATAAAACATAAATACAAAACAAAGTAATTAAAATATAGTTCATTTTATTGTAGCTAAGTAATAAAAAAACCTTGTAGGAAAAACTACAAGGTTTAATTTGTGGGCCCGGATGGGCTTGAACCACCGACCCTCTGATTATGAGTCAGATGCTCTAACCAACTGAGCTACGGGCCCAATTTATGATTGCAAAAATAGTGGTTTTAGTTTTGTTAATCAATATTATGTTGAATAATATTCAACTAATTTCAAATGTTTCTTTTATTCTTTGACTACAAAGTTTACAATATCTATATCCCTTTATATCAACTTCTTCGATTGCAGAAGAAGAATGCATAACGCATTCCCAGTCTTTGCAATGAATTAGTCCGAAATTGTGACCGAGCTCGTGTAAGATTTCTTTAATGGTTCGTTGCTTTAACAATTCATAATCACTTTTGCCAGAATAAAATTCTTCGTGAAGTCGGAATAATGAAACTAAAGAACATTTCCCATTTAATTGTGCTTCTCCAAAAACATACGTTAAAACTGGGATGAATAAATCATTCTTTACAATTCCGACAACTTTCGAAGATTGATTCGAAATATTTTCAATCATCAGCTTTAAAATTGTTGTTGAATGATATTGCCCTCTTTCAACTGAGTATGCTTCAGAAATATCAATTTTTAGAGGCTCGATGACAAAATCTAATTTTGAAATATTTTTCAAATCAGGTATGATTTCATCCAGAAGTTGAAGATTGTCAATGTTAATCGGAGCCAGAATAACCTTTGTCATTAGTTATTCTTTCGCAAGCCATATTTCTTTATTTTATTGTAAAGTGTAACTCTGTCTATTTGTAATTCTTCAGCAGATTTTGAGATATTCCAATTATTATCATTCAGAATCTTCTCAATATGTTTTTTTTCAATAGCCTCTAAAGATCTTTCTGTTAGTGGTTCTTCATTTACTGTCTTTAAAACTCTAAAAGGTAAATCATCAAGGGTTATTTTATCTTTATGACAAACAACTACTGCACGTTCAATAGCATTTTCCAATTCTCTTACATTTCCCGGCCAGTAATATTCTTTCATAAATTTGATTGCTTCTTTATCGAAAGATGAAATTTTTTTGTTCATTGCAGATGAGTATTTATTTAGGAAGTATTCAGCTAAAAGAATTATATCATTTCCACGTTCACGAAGCGGAGGCAAGTAAATATTAAAGACATTCAATCTGTAAAATAAATCTTCTCTGAATTGTCCGGAACTTACTAAATCCTGTAAATTTTCATTTGTTGCAGCAATTATTCTAAAATCACTTTTTATTGATTCTGAGCCTCCGACTCTCATAAATTCTTTTGTTTCAATGACTCTTAATAACTCGATTTGGACTTTGAGAGAAATAGTCCCGATTTCATCTAAAAAAATTGTACCACCATTTGCCATTTCGAATTTGCCTTTTCTTTTATAATGAGCACCAGTAAATGCTCCTTTTTCGTGTCCAAATAATTCGCTTTCGAGAATTGACTCTGGTAATGCTCCACAGTTTACCGTTACCATAGGAAAATATTTTCTTTTACTATTCAGATGAATTGCTTTTGCTACAAGTTCTTTCCCAGTGCCACTATCACCTAAAATTAAAACTGTTGTATCGGTTTGAGAGACTGTGCTGATTAATGAGTAAACTTCTTTCATTTTAGGGGATTCACCGATGAGATTATCTGGTTTAATAATTTCCTCAATACTGGTTTTCAATTGAATATTTTCATCTTTAAGATTTTTCTGATTGAGTGCGTTTTTTACAAGATGAGATAATTCATCGGGATCAATTGGTTTTGTAATGTAATCATAAGCACCATTTTTTAGCGCCTTGACAGCTGAAGAAACTGATGCAAAAGCAGTAATTAAAATTATAATTGCTTCAGGATCGAATTCTTTCAGTTTAACTAATAATTCCATCCCACTCATTCCCGGCATTTTGATATCGAGTAAGATTAGATCATATTTATTTTTTTCATATAATCTTAAAGCAACTTCTGCATCTTCTGCGATATCAATCTCATATCCGTCCTCAAGAAACCAAGCTTTTAACGATTGTCTAACAATTTCTTCGTCGTCAACGATTAATAATTTATTTTTCTTTTCCATTTTGTTTTTCTTGTTTTATTGGTAATGAAATTTTAAAAGTAGTCCCTTTTACTGATGTTTCTTCAACGAACACTTTTCCATTATGCTGTCGAATTATTCCGTAAACGACTGAAAGTCCGAGTCCGGTGTCTTTGACTTTATCTTTTGTGCTAAAAAATGGTTCAAATATTTGATGAATAATATCAGGACTAATTCCATGCCCCTGATCGGATATTCTGATAACGGCATTGTTCATTTCCTGAGAGATGATGATTCTAATTTCGCCTCCCTGATTCATAGCTTCAACAGAATTGACAAGAAGTGCGATAAGAGCTTGTTCAATTCTTTGAGGGTCGCATTCAACATAAAGTGAGGGCATTCTATAATCTTTTATGAGTTTGATGTTATTCATTTCAAAATGATGAGCCATAAGCATAGCTGCCTTGTCTGCAATCTCATTCAGATTTGTAACAACAAATTCTGTCTCACCACGATGAGCGAATTGAAGTAAATCTTTTACGATTCTCCCACATCTCGATGATTCATCAGAGATCAGTTTTAGAATATCAACTATTTCTTTATACTTTTCAACGTCATCTGATTTTTCGAGTTTTCTGATGATTAGTCGGCTATAAGTTAGAATTCCCTCAAGTGGGTTGTTTAATTCGTGAGCTACTGTTGCAGATAACTTACCTAAGGAAGCTAATTTCTCAACCTGCACAATTTGTTCATAAATATTTTTAAGCTCTGCATTCTTTTGCTCAATTTTTACATTAAGATTTTCATTCCAGTCTTTAATTTCAGTATATGCTAAGTTAAGTTTATCTGACATTTCATTGAATTTCTTCGCCATTAAACCAAGTTCGTCTGAAGAATTGTAATTTATTTTGAAGTCGAGATTGCCACTCGAAATTTCATTTATCCCGTCGAACAATTTTTTTATTGGCTTGTTTACAAACATTTTAATCATAAGAATAGATGTAACTATCAAACTGAAGAAAGTCAATATTATTCCTAAAAGAGTGTTATCAGTTGATTCATTGACTATATTATCAACAATTTCAGTACTTACCTGAAGAGAAATAATCCCTAATAATTTTTCACTTTCTTTATGAGCGTGACAATTTGCCTCATAACAGCTTTTTTCATTGATGATTGGATTTATAAGTGTTAACACACCTGAATTTTTATTGATTAGTTTTTCAAAAGGTAAAGTTTCGGGAGTTGGTTTAATTGAATGACAGGAATTACAGGCATAATGTTCAAGTGCTACTTTTGTACCAATCTCAACTGAATCTGAAGAATAAGAAACAATCCCTTCTTTGTTAAAAATTTTTATTCCGATTACTCCTTCTTCAGTTGCAATCGTATTTATAATTTGTGTTACGTGCTCTTTACTGTTAATAAGCATCCCATATCTTGTGGATTTTTTTACAACATCGCTGATATTATAAGCGTTTTGCATACAAGCGAAAGAAAGATTTGATTTAATAACAGTTATGTTGAAATATCCATATAACCCCATTATAATCAGAAATATTGAAGCAAAGAGAACGGTGAGGCGGGTACCTAAACGATTATAAATTTTCATATAAAATTCCTGCAACAACTACCACAAAGCTAATCAAGAAAAAAGCAATATTCAATTGAAAATAAAAGATGCTTTAAGTCAGATGAGGAACTTCAGATTTAATTTTTTTTATCGAAAAGCTGAATACTGTTTCTTTATTTGGTTTGCTTGAAATAAAAAGTTCACCATTATGTAATTTTACAAAGTCTTTAACAACCTGAAGTCCTAACCCTGTGCTACTTTCAGATTTTTTTGCATAGGATGAAAAAGACTCATCTTCTTGAATAATATTATTTATTTGATCTTGAGTAAGACCTTTACCATTATCAATGACACTTATTAAAACTCTGTCGTTTTCTAAAACTGATCTTATCCTTATTTCACCATTATTGTCACAAAACTTTATTGAATTATTGATGAGATTCCTCAAAATGGCTGAAAGCATATTTTCATCAGCTAAAACTTTTCCATATTCTATGTTTTTAATTACTGTTAAATTTTTTTCTTGAATGTTTGAATAATACAAGTCTATAATTTTATCAACCACATCATTCAGGTTAACTTCGGAAAAACTGTAATTGAGATTTCCTAATTTGTTCATTGACCATAGAATTAGATTATCAAGCAGGAGTATTAGATTTTTATTTGCCCGATAAATGATTTCAAGATAATTTTTCAATTCCGATTGTTCTAATGAATCAGAGTTATTAATCAGAAAATCTGAAATTGAATAAACCGAGCCGAGAGGATTTTTTATATCATGTCCGATAATTGAAATGATTTTTTGTTTATTCTTGTTATCCTCTTCAAGTAATTTATTTTGCTCAGAAATTTTCTCGATCAGTTTTCTTTTTTCAGAATTAGCTCTTTGAGTAAAATAAACACTCACACCTAAAATCATAAAACCGATGAATAGAGAAATCAGTATTATGTTCCTCTGTTTAATTTCTTCGGAGGCAAGTAAAAGTTTATTCTGCAATTCTTTATTCCGATACTGAACCTCCAACAAATAGATTTTCTGAAAGGAAATCATTTCATTTAATGAATCTTGATAAGCATTATTCTGAAGAATGTGAAAATAAGCTTCTTTATATTTACCTATGGATGAATATAGTTCAGCTTTTAATTTATAGATGCGAATTATCCCTTCAAGATTATTGATTGATTTAAATATTTCTAAAGACTCATCAAATTTTTTTACAGCTTCAACATATTTTTTCTTTTGTTGTAAAATTTGAGCTTCTGTTCGTTTTATTCTTGCAAGTTGAAGACTATGTTTTTTATTATCACCAATGATCTCATAGAGTTTCTTTAAAGTTTGCTCGGCATTTGAATAATCTTTACTGTTAAAATAAATTACTAAAATTTCTCTAAGTGAAGTTATAATACCTCTTTCATCATTTAGTTGCTCTCTAATCTCCAAAGATTTTTTTGCGAAATTTAGAGCAGTATTATAATCTTTTATTTCTCTGTAGTAGTAACTAAAGTTTCTGTAAATATATGCAAGAAGTTCTGGGTCATTAATTGCCTGAGCAATTTTATAACCTTTATTTAAGAACTCAAGTACCAATTCGAATTTTTTAACATGAATGTAATAATTAGCAATATTATTATAAGCAAAGCCAATATCCTTAAATAATTTAAGTGAATCTGCAATCTTTAGCCCTTCCAGATAATGTTTCAAAGCTTCATCATACATAGATAAATTTTCATAAGCCACACCCATAAAGCTGTAAGATTTCGCAATTCCACTTCCGTAATTGATGCTTTTGGAAATCTCGAGAGCTTTCGAACTAATAAAAATTGATTCCATCGGATTTAACCATCGCAGTTCGAATGCTTCGTTCAACAATGAATCAACTTTGATACTATCTATTTGATTTTGAGCATAATTGTTTACGAATAAAAGCGTAATTATGAGAATAATTCTTTTAGCCATAGAATTCATAATAATTAAAAAGTATTTCTCAGGAAGAACTTTGTTCGGTTAATAAAGAATTAATTATGATAATAATTTATAACCAAAGTTAAAAATAATTTAGATTATTCAAACTCTATTAAAACACAGATAAAAATTTTTTGTAGAAATAAGAATGGAAAAACTTAAAAAAAAGTCACACTGAGAAAGTGTGACTTTATAGAAATTTATATAGACAATTCGTTTAGTTAGTTGCAGTATTCTCTTTCAACTTTGCTTCATATTCTTCCTGATGCATTTCTTCTGTGAATACAGGGAAATTTTTAGCAATTAGTTTGAAAGACCACAACCCTATAACAATCAACATCAATGTTACGCTAACTTCATTTACACTTGGGAAATAACTTACTCCCGTTTCAGGTGAAATTGATGATATACTTACATTTAATCTGTTTAATAAAAATCCAGCAATTACCATTACAGCTGATGCATATAACCATCGTCTGTTTTCTCTAAAAGTTTTTTGAATCAGTAATCCAAATGGTATGAAAATTCCTATCAGCACTTCAAGGTAATAGAGGAGTGAATAATTGTTTATCGTAAGTAGTAATGTAAAATTACCGCTGACAATTAAATCAATAACTTTAATCACAAAACCAATCATAAGCACAATAACACTTATCAAACCGACTCTTGATAATAACTCAGCTTCAATTCCTTTGTTGAAAGCCCTTGCTGAAAGGTATGCTTCAAAAATTACCATTGAAAGACCTGCTCCAATAGCAGAAATAAAGAAATAAACTGGCAAAAGAGGTGAATACCAAATTTGTGACATCTTCTGTGGAATAATCAGAAACAATGATCCCAAAGATGATTGATGTAGGGTTGATAAGATTATACCGACGATCATAATTGGGATTCCGATTTTTTTCATAAAATTAAGAATTTTGTAATATCTGTATTTCTCCAAAACAACTGGAATGAATTCAAGAAAAAGTACAGTTGTATATAACATAACACACCATGCAACTTCAAACATCACTGATCGAGGATTCCAGTAAATTATCGCGTGCCAAATGTTGTATGGTTTTCCAAGGTCATATATTAGTCCGAAGATTACAAGCAAATATCCAAGAAATGCGGTTAGAATTGCAGGACGCGCTAATGGCTTATATTTTTCTATATTAAAAATATGCACAATAGCACAGATGGAGAAACCACCCGCAGCTAACCCTACTCCAACGAGTATATCAAAACCAATCCATAATCCCCAGGGAAAATCATCACTAAGATTAGTTGAGGCAGATAGACCTCCGAAAAGTCTTAAATAAGTAGAGTAGAGACCAGCAATTACGATAAGAACTGCCACAACTCTCCAAAAAGTTATTTTAGGGATAATAAGTTTCATAAAATTCCTCATTCTTTTGTAAAGTTAGATTGTTTTTCCTCTTCTGCAATCTTGTTCTTTCTTTTAGTCAACCAATACATTGCAGCGAGAAATACTCCACCACCAGCAACCACTCCCGGAATTTTTTCTAGAGCTTTTGCTGTATATGTTGGCAATGGTTCTTTTGGAAGATTTGTTGCAAACCCGAGTTTATCAAATGGGACTGGTGATAGAGCTAGAACATTTGTCCCTCCTGCTTCTTCAAGACCATAAATATGCTGATAATAAGAATCAGGATTTTCAGCTAATCTTTGCTTTGCGATTTCAATAATCTCATCACGATTACCAAAAATTGTGGCTTCAGCAGGACAAGCTTCAGCACAAGCAGTTTGTTCTCCATTTTTAATTTTATCATAACACATTATACATTTTCTAACCCGTGGATTGACTTTACTCCATTCATATCTTGGGATATGATGAGGACAGGCTTGCATACAATATCTGCAACCAAGACATTTATCTTCATCATAAGTGACCGGCCCAAGTTCAGTTTTTGTGAATGCACCAACAGGACAAACTGATACACAAGTTGGATCAACACAATGCATACATAATTTTCTTGTATAAACATCCTCATATTGCTCTACAACTGTATAAGTATTTGCTCCAAGATGATCCTTCAAGAAATCTGTGTTGGTTTCAGGTAAATCATTTGCTTGTTTGCAAGCTAAATAACATTCACCACAACCAACACAGAGCGTAGCATCGAATAATATTGCTTTTTGTTTTAACATGATTTTACTCCGATAAAAAATGATTAAAGAAGAAATTGCTCTTCAAATTCTTTTATGGTGTTATCATCGAAAGACCTTAGAACTCCTTCAACGATATTTCCACCATCCTGAAGAGTAACACCTGCAAGTTCTGGTTCATTGGATTTAGCAGCGATAAAATCTTTAAATCTGTTGAACTCATCGTGCAACCATTTAATTGCTTCAGAGCTTTTCTTAAAATCATTCAGGTTATTGGATTTTGGTTCTATCATAATTGCCCAATCGTCACCGTAGCAATCATTCACAACTTTGTTAGTAAGATTTTTATTAACAAAGTTAATTTTTCCTTCAATTGGAGATCTGAATAAAACTGTTCGGTTACCAAACACTGCTTTTAAAAACGGCTCACCCTTATTGACGAATTCGCCTTCATTTTTCATCGGAATTAAGTTCAGTTTTCCTAAAGCTTTTAATATAAATTCATCAATGCCGAGCTTCAACATTCCGTTCTGTACTTTTTGAAGCCAGATATGACTTGTTGAAATCAATGATTCCTTTGGGAAGAAGAATTTTTTATTGAAAACTTTCACAGCAAAAGCCGGATGCTCTTTACCCTGAGCTTTTAATACTAATAAATCAAGTATTATGAAAAAAAGAAATGTTAGTACAACAAATAATGCTACCATTTTAGTTACCTTTCTTATTGATTGAATGAACTCTTGTTCGATAAAATGGTGCAAGTAATTTGCCAGAGAAATTCAAAATAATTTTTGATGTGCTAACTAATTGAAAATAAAAGAGTTAACGAGCAGATTATATATTGTTGAAAAAATTTAATTAAAAAATCAGAATGATGATTAATTAAACACCATTATTTATAATGAATAAAAAGCTCATTTTAAACAAAATTTTAAATGTTTTTGACTGTTGAATTTTATTACAGCAATATGTTGAAATAATGATCAATTAGATTAAGCATCGAAAAGATTGGCGATTTTTGAGATTAGTATATTTTCTTATTCTTTTGCAAATGGAAATAGATGTTTTAGAGAGATTAAATTGATTCACTCTGAATTCAAGTTATTTGTTGAAGTAAAATAGTATTTAATCTTGGTTAATAAAATTTGCGGAAAGAGAGGGATTCGAACCCTCGTACCGACTTACGCCGATAAACGGTTTTCGAGACCGTCCCGTTCAACCACTCCGGCATCTTTCCAAAATATTTTTATGATTGCTCTAAAAAGATAATCTTTACTTACAAAAAAATTATTGTTTAAATGTGAGTAAAAATAATCATAAATTTTTTAATTAGGGTTGGTAACTAGATGGTAAATTGATAAATACAAATTGTCACAAAAAATTATTTTGGAAAAAATTAATTAGGAAAAAATGGTTTATAACAATGGGAAGATTTTTTTCTTGTAAGTTATATAACATTATTTTAATTTTTGAAGTCAAAAATAACAAGGAGCTACAAAGTGAAAAAAATCTTTTCTTTTCTTTTTCTTTCTCTTCTTCTTTTGTCAAATTCTTTTGCACAAGTTGAAGTCAGTTCAAGATTAATGAACGCCCTTCAATCAGCAAAAGAAAATGATTACATCCGAGGACTTGTTTACTTGCGAGATCAAGTTGATTTACTTGCAATAGATCAAAGACTATATCATAAAAAAGCAAGTCTCGAGGAGAGAGCATATACTGTTATCACGGCATTGCAGAAAAAAGCCGCTGAAACACAGGGTAATCTTATAAACTATCTTGCAAACAGAGAAGCAAATGGCGATGTATTTCAATACCAATCATTTTGGGTTGCGAATATGTTGATGATTGAAGCAAAGCCATCAGTATATCAGGAATTGATGATGCGAATGGATATTGCAGAAATGGATTTAGATGCATTTCTTGAGTTAGAAAGACCCGTTGAAGTTGGTGAATCTGACGAAGGCAATGGTTCAGAAACAGTTGAAATAGGATTAAGAGTCATTAAAGCCCCTCAGCTTTGGGCAATGGGAATTACTGGTCAAGGCAGATTATTAATGAATATCGATACCGGAGTCTATCCTAATCATCCGGCATACTGGCATAAATGGAGAGGAAATTTTGTCCCTGCAAATCAAGCTTGGTTCGACCCAGGTGGTGGAACAACTACACCAAGCGATTGCGACGGACACGGTTCTCATACAATCGGTACAATGGTAGGTAGATCTACAACTACTGCCGATACGATTGGAGTTGCAATTGATGCACAATGGATTGCGGCAAAAACAATTTGCTCAAGTCCACATACTTCAAATAGTATCGCTGCTTTTCAATGGGCAATGAACCCTGATGGAAATCCTTCAACTATTACAGATATGCCTGATGCAATATCCTGCAGTTGGTATGATCCAAATACAACAAATGAATGTTCTGGCTTATACAAACAAACTTTAGATGCAGTTGAAGCTTCAGGAATTGCAGTTGTTTTCTCTGCTGGAAATAACGGACCTAATGCAAGCACCATAACAATGCCTAAAAACATCAATACTAATGAAGTAAATGTTTTTGCTGTTGGTGCAATTGACGCAACTCTATATAGTGGTGGAAACAATAATCCCATAGCAAGTTTTTCAAGTAGAGGACCTTCAACTTGCGGTGGTACAGGTTCTTTACTTATCAAACCAGAAGTTTCTGCGCCAGGAGTCAGTGTAAGATCATCTGGTACAGCTACTGGCTATAATCAATTAAGTGGGACTTCGATGGCTTCACCTCACGTTGCTGGTGCAATTGGTCTGTTGAAGCAATTTGCTCCAACTCTTACCGGACAACAAATTAAAATGGCATTGTACAATACAGCAATTGATTTAGGAACTGCAGGTGAAGATAATACTTACGGCAAAGGACTGATTGATTTAGTTGCTGCTTATATGAGTTTAGGTACTCCGGATACCGTTCCTCCAACAAGAATTACTGATCTTGCAGTTGTTGATCCAACTTCAAACTCTTTAAGATTAACATGGACAGCACCTCTTGATACTTCAATGGGTGGGGTAGTTCAATACGATATTAGATGGGCATTATCTCCAATTACAGATACTACATCATTTTATAACGCAACTCCATTAACCTATCCAGGAGCTCCCGGAGCTGCAGGAACACCTCAACAGTTGATTGTAACGGGTTTAAATTTTAGTACTACTTACCATTTTGCTATTAGGTCAAAAGATGCATGGGGTAACTGGTCATTAGTTTCCAACAGTGCAAATGGTACGACATTGGCAGCACCGTCAATCGGAGTAAATCCGTTATCAATGACGAAGATATTA
>CAKZLD010000054.1 GCA_937125135.1 uncultured Ignavibacterium sp. | reverse complement strand
ATTTATGGGTGAATGTGGATCAGTATTTACAAGGACTTGGGTAAAAAGAACTCGTTCGATAAATTTTACAGCAGATATTTTAGATACTGTTCAAACGATAAAATTTTTCAATGCCTGGAAACCAAGGGATACTATAGTAGTAAGAAGATAAGTGTCAACTATGGTAAGCCAAACTTGAGCCCACCCAGGTTTTATTTTTATTGAAATCAACACCCATCATTTTGCCTTTGCTTGTGCGGATTAAATTATACACAAGCTCAGGTTTATCGTGATTTTCTTCCCAAAGAAACATCATTCGAATTTCAACTTTAGAGAAACCATCTGGCGTTTCAATTAACGGAGCATAATCAACTTTCTGCTGAAGAATGTAATTTTCTCTATCGGTAATTGCATCAAGTTTTTCTCGGGTTACATCAACATCAACTCCCAATCCGGCAAATGAGAAAAGCGGTTTGAGAACAAAATCATTCAGATTTTCCGGATAGGAATTCAATTCTGAAAGGAAATAACATTCAGGTACATATTTTCCTGAAAGATGAGGCAGAGTGAATTTACTAATTTTGAAGAACCAGTTTGGATGTCCAATCCAATAAACATCAACTTCGTCAGTTAACTTAAAGTCTGATTGAATATCTTTTCTGACAAGTTCATCAAAAATCACACGATTGTAAATTCTTTCGATTGGAATTTCATTCGAATTATCTCTGTAATAAAGTTTCTTATCTTTTTTTATAATTTCTGTGATACAAACTGATTTCACACCCATTAGTTCTTCCATTGCTGCAAAATCAATACGAGTTTTTTGATAATGTGGTTGAATTTCAAGAAGAACAACATTTTCAGGAGCGGAATTTCCTAAAATCACTCTCTTTAATTTTTCGAGATAAGAGTCGTGAGTATAACCATTGAATAATGCAGTGAAGTCTGATGGAATTTCAAAATGCTTTCTGAGAATCTTATCTAAATAAAGTTGATAGCCATACAAAGTTGGAAATCCCTGAAGCTCAATCAACTTTGGAATATATTTATCATTCTGTTTTGTAATCGCAAAATCAAGAGACAGAAAAATCGGGTGCTCAGTATCAGAAGGAACAAGAAAATCTTTCGGCACAGCATTGATTGATTCTGATAAAAACTTTTTGTCGGAAAGCTGGGATGAAATATCATCACAGGCATTTAACAATTCTTGAGTTAAGTCATCAGAAAGAAAAAGCGGAGTTTCACAAACTCTGAAATCCGCCGGATATTTCAGAACAGAATTAAGTTCATTTAAAAAGTTATTGTACTTTTCTTCGGTAAAACTTGCGTTAAATTTTTGACGAAGTTCTTTTATCATAAAATTCCTTTTGTTAGATTAAACAGAAACTAAAATTAGTTCGTCAATTGCATTTTTTAGAAAATTTGGTAGAACAGTCTGACGAGTCTTTATAATTTTTTCCGGGTCTTTTAACCAAGCAATCATCTCAAAATATTTTTCTTCGTTATATCTCTTCACTACATATTCTTTCCTTTCTGGCTGTCTGAAGTGATAGAGCATACTTGCAGGGTCAGCTTCAGGATGAAACTGAGTCCCAACTATTTCATTTGAAATTCTCAAAGCTGTGATTGCCGGATTATCTTTATTTTCTTCTTCAGGAATTTCCCAAGAGAGTATTGAAGCCCCAAGTTCCTGAATTTTCTGATAATCAGCATTTACAACCTGCCAGTGCCGGATATCTGCAGCATAAAAAGGATCAGAGAGATCACGGAGAATTAGATCTTCATTACCTTCAATGGTTTTTCGAAATGGCATCACACCGAATGAATTTATAAATCTTTTATTCACAGTACCAAATTCAAAAAATCTTGCCATCATTTGAAATGAATGACAAATAAAGAACACATACTTTTTCTTATCAGAATTTGATTGATTATGATTCCATATTTTATCAAGAAGATTGAAGTATTTTCTTTCCCACTCAGTTCCTTCACCTTCGAAAGGACTACCCGGACCACCTGAAGAGATAAAAATATCATAATCCATTGAAGGAATAAGATCTTTGTAGCGAGTTTCATAAACATCATATTTAATCTCAAATGGATAGCACTGAGAGACTTCTTTAACAATGTCTCTAATACATCTCATTCCTTCATTTGGTTCGTTATTATATAAATCTATTGTTGCAATTTTTATTTCGAGATTCTGCATATTCAAAATTTCCCTTTAAGACTTTAGGTCAAGTGTATAATGAGTTTCATCAATTATTAAATCAACTACATTTTTCAAATCTCTTGATTGTTCAAAAACATCAAGTTGTCTATCAGCGCCAGTTCCCATTTCAAGAATCTTTTTTAAATAATGAGCTTCTTCTCTACACTTTAAATCATCAACTACATCGTCAATAAATTCCAATAATTCTTCAGCCAATTTTTTGAAATCAACTTCTTCCTGCTTTCCAAAGTCTATAAGTTTTCCGTGAATTCCATAACGAGCAGCACGCCATTTATTCTCGGCAATCAAAGCTCTTCTGTAAAGTCTAAAACCAAGATTTTGTTTGATAAGTTTGTATAACTTTGCAGTAATTGCCTGTATCAAAGCAGCTAAACAAATAGTTTCTTCTACTCTCATCGGAACGTCACAAACACGATATTCGAGTGTATGGAAATAAGGATGAACTCTGATGTCCCACCAGATTTTTTTTGCATCATCAATACAATTTGTCTTGATTAGTAAATTGATATAATTATCATATTCTGAAAGACTCATAAAGAAATCTGGAATCCCGGTTCTTGGGAATCTATCAAATACTTTTGTTCTGTAAGATTTGAAGCCAGTGTTTCTCCCAAGCCAGAATGGTGAGTTTGTTGATAACGCAAAAATATGTGGAAGAAAATATCTCGCAGCATTCATAATGTGAATTGCAATATCTCTGCTATCAACTCCAACGTGAACATGAAGCCCGAAAATCAAGTTGGCTCTTGCTACTTGTTGAAAATCATCAACAATGTTTTTATATCTTGGATTAGAAGTAATTCTCTGATCTTTCCAGTGAGAGAATGGATGTGTGCCTGCAGCAGCAATTCTCAAGTTATTTTGTATTGCCAGTTTTGCTAAATCAGTTCTTAATTTCACCACTTGATCTCTTGCCTCGCTGATATTTTTGCACACTTCTGTTCCAATCTCAACTACAGATTGATGCATCTCAGGTTTAACTCTTTCTTTAAGAATTAACTTACCACTATCAAGAATCTGCTCAATATGAGATTTAAGTTCTCTACTGACGGGATCAACTATTTGAAATTCTTCTTCAACTCCCAATGTGAATATTTCAGGATTTAACATAAAACACCTTTGTTCAAATTTTTAATTGTTTATTATTCACGAATGAATTAACAAATTTTCCCCAAGTCAAATTATTTTGTCCGGGTTTGTGAGCTTTTGCTCTTCTGATTGCCATATTTGCAGCAGCCTCAACAATCCATTCGAAGTTGTCTTGTCCGACAGAATTTACATCTGCATCCGGAGCAGGATTACAAAAATCAATTGCGTATGGAATTCCATCACGAACTGCAAACTCAACAGTATTGAAATCATAACCCAATGCAACATTCAAAGCAATAACTCCGTCGTGAACTTTTTTCAGTAACTTTTCTTCAACCGGTTTAGGATTTCTTACATAACGAAGATGATGTGGTTGCTTCGGATCGTATTGCATTATATGAACATCTTTTCTATCAAGACAATAACATCTAAAATATTCTGTGAAAATAATCTCTTCCTGAAGCATCATAACCAATTGACCAGTTTTATTATAAGCCTGAAAGAATTCTTCAGGTGAATTAAGTTTATAAACATTTTTCCATCCACCGCCAGCAAAAGGTTTGAAATAAGCAGGGAAGCCAACATAGTTGAAAATTCCTTCCCAATCGAGCGGATAAGCAAGATTTCTAAACGAACGTTCATTAGTGTCTGGTGGATGTTGATTAGATGGAAGAATAACTGTTTTAGGAACTGCTACTCCGATTTTTGTGGCCAGAGCATTATTGAAAAACTTATCATCTGCTGTCCACCAGAATGGATTATTTATTACAGCAGTACCAGAGATGGCTTCATTTTTTAACATAGCTCGGTAGAAGGGAACATCTTGAGAAATTCTGTCAATTATAACATCATATCCAATAGATTCTCCCTGAACTACTTTATCAACCCTTAAAAATTCTGCGGTAATATCTTTTTCTCCTTTTGAATTTACTCTTTCGACAAATGCTGGTGGAAAAGTAGTTTCCTGACCGAACAAAATTCCAATTTTTTTCATGATAACTCCTTAATTATTTGTTATTTCTAAAATGTAAGTTCTAAACATATCCAGCCACCAATGCCAATCGTGTCCTGTTTCTTTTCTTATTTGCAATTCGTGTTCAACTTTCTTTGACTTTAAGATATTCGATAATCTCAAATTTTCTGGCAGACAAAAATCATTTTCACCAGTTCTTAAAGAGATATTTATTTTTCTGATTCTACTTAAATACCATTCATCCTCAAGATTAGGTAAATAATCAGGAGGATTGTTGAAGTAGCAATTATCGTCGTAATAACCAAAAATAAATTGTTTTATATCATAAGCTCCACCCATAGTAAGTAAATGAGAAACTTTATCAGGGTGTTTTAATGCTGTATTAGCAGCATGATATGCTCCAAAACTACAACCTGTTAATCCTACTTTTTTATATCCGGTTTTATGAATAGCAAATTCAATAACATCGTTGAGAATACATTTTTCATAATCATTATGTCGTAAAACTCTGTTCACAGGCTCAGTAGAATAGTTGTACCAACTTTCATTATTTATACTATCGGGACAAAAAATCATAACCTTACCTGCATCAATTAAATCTGCTATTGAGTTTATAATTCCTCTGTCTTTGGCTTCAAAATATTTTCCGCCTGAAGTAGGGAAAATTATAAACGGTAAACCTTTTTCACCGAAAGTTAGCATTTCAAAGTCTCTGTTCAGATACAGAGAGTACCACTGATAATAATTTTCAATCATTCCTTATTGGGAGAAATTAAGCAACGATAACGCTATTTAATGGCAAATATATGAAAAACAAAGGCAACAAAGCAATTTTTTTGACTATTATGAAAAATTTTAACGAATATTTATTAACAGAAATATTAAATTTTTAAAGAAAAATTATTTTTGTTGCAGAATGTTATTAAAATGAGTAAAATAAAATTCCATAAGTTAACTGGTGCAGGAAATGATTTTATTTTCATTGACTTAAATGAAAATCAGAATCTTTCACTCAGTATTGATTTGATTAAAAAAATTTGTGATAGAAGATTTGGAATTGGTGCTGACGGAGTAATTATCATTTCTGATTCTTCAGAATATTCATTTGAAATGAGTTATTATAACTCTGACGGCTCAAAAGGAAGTTTATGCGGCAATGGTGCAAGGTGTGCAATCTGGTATTCTAAACTTTCCGGAAGATGTACAAATGATTTTGTGAATTTTTTATGTGAAGCAAAAGAATACAGAGGAGAAATTATTGATGACGAACTCACAAAGTTTTATCTGAAGACTCCAAGTGAAGTTAAATTAAATTTTCGAGTAAAAGCTAATAATCAATTGATTAAAGCATCCTTCATAAATACGGGTTCACCTCATTTGATAATCAATATTATTGATGTTTTAAGAGATCGAAATGTTCCGAATTCATTTTATCAAACCTTGAATGACTTTCCAGTTTTAGATTTAGGTAAAGAATTAAGATACCATCATGATTTTAGTCCAAATGGAACAAACGTAAATTTTTATCAGGAAACAGAGAACGAAATTATTTTACGCACGTATGAACGAGGTGTAGAAAACGAGACATTGGCTTGTGGTACAGGCTCTGTTGCTACCGCAATATTAGTTTTTTTAGAAAGTAAAAAAAATCCACCCATTAAAATAAAAACTTGGGGAGGCGATACTTTAATTGTAAATTTCGAATTAGAAAATAAAAGGATAATAAACTTATCCTTGACAGGTCCGGCTAAGCTGGTATTTTCAGGAGAAATATTAATTTGAAAAATAATCTGGAGAAATAATGTCAAAAGTAATCTTTACAGTTCAGTATGAAATCAAACCTGAGAAAAGAGAAGAGTATCTTATTTCGATTAAGGAATTGAAACTTTTGATAAAGCCCGAAGGATTGGAGTCTTATTCTGTTTACGAAGTAAAAGGAAAGCCGAATAATTTTCAGGAGATTTATGTGTTTTCATCAGAAGAGGCTTACGATACATATGAAGACAGCCTTGATGAAAGAACAAATCTATTAATAAGTAAAATTACCGAAATGACCATTAAACAATCATCAAAGTATTCAACTTTGGTGGAGGTGCAATTATAAAATATAAATTCTCGAAGGATAAAAAGTTGAAAATCAAAACACCGTATATTTATCTTATAGCCATTATTCTCCTAATATTGGGAGTCGTAATCATTTCTCAATTTCAAGGCCCATCAGTAGAGAACTTGGATGTTTCAGAACAGATGCCCGATGACGAGACGCACAGAAATCTTAGAAATCAGCATGGACGAATGGGACTGAATGAAGAAGCAAAAAAAACTATGCAGGAACTTGAAAAAGCTGTAAAAGAAAATCCTAATGACACTGCAAAGATTAGAGAATATGCTGATTTCCTTGCTATGGCTCATAAGATTGATGAAGCTCAGAGTTACTATGAGAAGATTTTAAGTTTAGATAAAAAAAGAAAAGATATTATGCTTAACCTTTCAACAATTTTTTACAACAAAGGTGAGTTAGATAAAGCATTTCGAATAACAAATGACATTCTAAAACTCGATTCAAAAGATGTAAATGCGATTTATAATTTAGGAGTTATTGAAGCAACACGAGGAAATTACGATATTGCAAAAAAGCATTGGGAAAAAATTGTCAATGATTATCCGAATTCAGAGGTTGCTAAATTTGCTAGTCAATCGTTAGGAAGATTAGAACAAATGAAACAAAAGTAATTTTGTTTTATTCAACAGAATCTTGAACCATTTTTTCTGATTTATATTTCATTCAATTTTTTGACTTAAATTTAAGACAGCTATTCATATTTTTATGTTCGAATACGTAGGTTCAATTCATATTCATTCAAAATTTTCAGATGGAACTGGTGAAATTCCTGAAATCGCAAAATTCGCTGATGAAGTAGGTCTTGATTTTATAATTATTACCGACCACAATACCTTACGTGGTTTACACGAAGGATATGAAAGATGGTATGGCAACACTTTATGTTTAGTTGGTTGTGAAATAAATGATAAGAACAATAAAAATCACTATCTCGCTTTTGGGATTACAGACGCATTTTCTACACGAACTCCTGCAAAAAAATATGTTCAAAAAGTAAAAGAACTTGGTGGAGTTGGAATTATAGCTCATCCTCACGAAAAAAGAACGCACATGGCAGAACATCCGCCTTATCCATGGACTGATTGGGAGATTAATGATTTTGATGGAATTGAAATTTGGAATCATATGTCTGAATGGATGGAGAATTTAACTGAAGAAAATAAATATCGTTCTTTTATTCATCCTTTAAAAACTATTACAGCTCCAACTTCTGAAACTCTCAATTTATGGGATGAGTTGAATCTCAAAAGAAAAGTTATTGGTATTGGCGGGGTTGATGCTCATGCACATAAATATAATCTTCTTGGTTTTCTTGAAGTTGAAATTTTTCCGTATAAAGTTTTATTTAAATCTGTGAGAACTCATGTGCTTCTTGAAAAAAATATTAAAAAAGGAAAAAACCTCAAAGACATAGAAACGGCAAAGTGGCAAATTTACAGAGCAATTAAAGCAGGAAGCTGTTTCATCGCGAATGATTATAATGGCGATGCAAGAGGATTCAGATTTTATGCAGAACAAGATGGAGTGAATTACAATATGGGTGAATCGATAAAAAATCCAAAGAGTGTCTTTCTGAATGTTTTGTTGCCAGGTGTTTCAGGTACAATTAAAGTGATAAAAAACGGAAGTCAGATTGCCGAAATAAATGGAATGAGCACAAAAATCGAAATAAATGAAAGCGGTGCCTACAGAGTTGAAGTCTTCAAAGAAAACAGAGCCTGGATTTACTCAAACCATATTAGAATAGGAATTTAGCCGAAATAAATCCAGACAGATTTTCATTAGAAATTCAGGAATATTGTCTTATTAGTGTGACTACTTCATTCGCAACTTTGATATTGTATTCAAATGCCAAGTTTTTGTGATTAACTAAATCTACGATAGTTCCAATCACACAAAGTCCGCCGGTTAATAAATATAGAATTCCCATTCCTATCTGACCAAGAACGAATCTGTGAACACCAGCTATTCCAAGAAAACCAATAATAGCAAATATCAAAATATTGGTTGGGTCTTTTCTTCTTGATAAGTAAGCAACTGCAAACTGTTGTGCTTGAGACTCATTGAGATTATTTATCAATTCCTGAATGTATCTCATTTCCTGACCTTCAAGATTTGGCATTAATTGGAAAACATTATTCATGATTTTCACCTTTCAGATTATTTTTTCTTAAGTTTGCCTTAAATGAAATTAAGGATTTAATTCGGATTAAGATTATTATTATTGCTGGCACTCCAAGATAATGGTAATTAAATGATTGAAGAATCTGTCCGTTTAATATCGCAGAAATAGATTTTCCTAATCCACATCCAGGACAATATTTTATTCCTGAAATGGATAATGGGCAAATTGTAAAGTGATCTGTTGAATTGATATGATAAGAGAAAAAAAGGAAAATTAATGATCCAATCCAAATAGATAATTCAAAGCTGAAATATTTTGAAATTCCAATTAAGAAATTTTTGAGGGCTTCTTTCATAAAATTATTATTATTTTACTCAAAACATATTTATAAAAATTTTTCATTACAAAAAGTATTTGATTAAAAATCCAAAAGTTCTTTGAACGGTTATTTCAGGTTATTATAGAAATATTCATAATTATAATTATTAAAAAGAATTGAAAATATTTTCAAAGAAATATTTTTTTACATTTTATCTTCTTTTCTTTCTGATTTACACTGAGTCTCTCTTTTCACAGTCAAAATTAGATAGTTTAGATTTTGTTAAATTAACTTTCTCTCAAAACAGTCTATCTACTATTTTAGAAAAACAGTTGAATACATATAATTTATCAACTTGGTTTAGATATTCTGCTAAAATAGATGATTATATCCTTGGTCTTTCTGAAAACTTCAGATCATCATATATAAAGGGCATTGAAAACACTGCACGTGATGAAAATCAGTTTCAGATGTTTGTTGTAAATCAGTTTAATAAAGATTTTGATTTAGGAATTAAAGCAAATAATTCTATATTATCGGATAGCCGAAGATTGGAGATAAATCAATCATCAATCTCTTCAATACTACTTTTTTCGAGGTTTAAGTTTTTTAATCAGCGAATGATTGTTGTTCCAAATTTAGGTTTTTCCAACAACACACAAATTGGTGAAAATGATAATGGTGCTGAATACGGATTAGAATTAGAAACTAAAAGATTAGAACTATCCGATTTTGATTTAGATTCTGAAATAAAATTTAAGAATGAAGATATATCTCCCAGAAAGAATTATGTTAGATTAGCTGGTTTTAAGCTACTAACCAATTTTGATAGAAATATTTTTAATAGTTTTAATTTTAGATTTTCAAAGAATAGAAAGGATTTTTATTTTCCTGCTGATTCGTTAGTCTCACAAAATTTTAGCATTAAAAATAATATCCAAAGTAGGGCTGAAACTCAGTATCTTGCTTCAAACAAATTGGTTTTTATCGAATTATTGAACAATCTTAATCTTGAATCTGAAAGTAAACTGAGTTTTAGGAAAATTAACAGAGAGATTCGCTACAAATTAACAGACATTCAAACCTTTTCTAGCTTTGATAGTGAAGTTGATGAATTAAAATTAGAATTTGATGCTTCACTCATTTATAATTCTGAAAAATTCAAGAGTAATTTTAGAATATTATTAAGTGAAAGAGATGAGAAAAATAAACTTATTCCATATCAGGGAATGAATCAAATACTTTTTGAACAAAGGGAAGAATCAGAAGAACAAAAAAATAATACAAGCTTTTATGGAACTATTGCACTTGGTAGCGAATATTTAATTTCAGATAAAGATAGAATAAGCTTTAATCTTTATCAGAGTAAATTAAAGTATGATACTCCAAGCATATTAAATCATGATGATAGAGATGAGATATTAACTATTATTAAACTTGAATATTATAAAATACTAAATCCATTCTTTTCATTGTTTACAAATATTGAAGGAAGTCAGGCACATTTAGTTTATATTTTTGCATCAAAAAGTTCTAATAACAATATAAACAGAGTCATAAGATTGAAAACTGGTTCAGAGCTTAATTCCTCACAAATTAATTCAGTAAATATCTTTGAAGTCTCTGCAAATTATACAAGTTATGACTTTGAAGATTTGAATTCTAATTTACGAAGCTTTTCTTATAGACAATTTACTGCTTTAGATTCAACACAAATAAATCTAACTAAAAGAATTCTTCTCAACTTTCATGGATATATAAAAATATCTGAACAGGGAGATTTTAGCTGGAAATCTTTTTCCGAAAGACCCAAGAGATATCTCAGAGAATTATTCCTCGAACCAAAATTATCTTTGACTTTGGGTGATTTATCATTCGGGATTGGAGTAAGATATTTTGACCTTTCAACATTTAATTATAAAGATAGAAACAAAATCTTTGATAATAGTTATTCGAGTTATGGTCCTGTTTCAATTATCAATGGTACAATTTTCAAGAGTTTGACATTTAATTTCTGGGGCTATTACGAAATTATAAAATTATCAAGTTCAAGACCTCGTAGTCAAGGAAATATGAATTTGAATATTAATTGGAATTTCTAAACAATGAATTTAATTTACTTATAAAAAAAATATTAATTTGGAACAGAGAACCTATCATCTTGAAATAGAAAGCGATTCTAAAAATCTTATTACTGTTGAAGAATTCATTAATTACTTCTCAGTTGAACTGAATATTCAGGAAGAAAAAGTTAATGGACTTCTTTTAGCTGTAACCGAAGCTATAACTAATGCTATCAGACACGGCAATAAATTAGATAAAAACAAGCTTGTGTTTATTGATGTTATAAGTGATAGTGAATTTCTTACAATAAAAATAAAAGATCAAGGTGAGGGCTTTGATCCAAGTAATATTCCTGATCCAACACATCCGGAAAATCTTCTTAAAGATTCCGGAAGAGGAGTTTACCTTATGAAAATTTATATGGATGAGATAGAGTTTAAAAAGACAGATGACGGAATGGAAACAATTTTGAAAATGAAACTCAACTAACTCTTATTTTCTAACAATTAAAAATAAAAGCGGGAGATAAAATGGGACTTAAAAAAATTGCACTTATCGGCGGTGGTCAAATTGGCGGGGTTCTAACTCAGCTTATAGCTGCAAGGCAGTTGGGTGATATTGTTCTGTACGACATTGTTGAGGATTTACCTCAAGGTAAATGTCTTGATATAGCTGAAGCGTCCCGAATTGATGGCTTTGATGTTAATGTCAAAGGTACAAATGATTACAAAGACATTGAAGGTTCAGACTTAGTTATAATAACTGCAGGCTTACCAAGAAAACCCGGAATGAGCCGTGATGATTTATTGGTAACGAATGCCAATATTATGAAAACTGTAGCTGAGAATGTTAAAAATCTTGCTCCAAAATCTATTGTGATTATTGTTTCAAATCCACTTGATGCAATGGTAACGCTATTCCAAAAAATTACAGGATTTGAGCATAATCGAGTTATGGGACAAGCTGGTGTTCTAGATTCTTCTCGATTTGCTACTTTCATCGCTTGGGAGTTAGGTGTTTCTGTTAAAGATGTTAATGCCTTGGTACTTGGCGGACACGGAGATACAATGGTTCCAATAGTTAGATACGCAAATGTGAATGGAATTCCAGTAATGGAATTATTAGAGCAAAAATATGCTGATAAAGCAAAAGCTGCCGAAGTAATGAAAGCGATGGTTGAAAGAACTAAACAAGCTGGTGGGGAAGTAGTTAAATTATTAAAAACCGGTTCAGCTTTTTATTCACCTGCATCTGCGTCAATCGCTATGGCAGAATCAATTATTTATGATGAAAAAAGAGTTCTTCCTGTTTGTGCTTATCTAAATGGAGAATATGGTGTAAATGGTTATTATGTTGGAGTCCCGGCGATATTAGGCAAAAATGGAATTGAAAAGATTATAGAATTCTCTCTGGATGAGGAAGAAAAATCTCTTCTTGATAATTCCGTTAATGCAGTTAAAGCTCTCGTAGCTGATATGGAAAGATTAGGATTCTAAACTTTAAAATAAAAAAGCCCTCAAATCGAGGGCTTTAATTTTTAATGAAAAATTTTTTACTGCAATGGATAGACACTAACATATTGTCTGTTTCCTCTTTTTACTTCAAACTTGACTACACCATCAATCAAAGCAAAAAGAGTATCATCTTTTCCCTTACCTACATTTTTACCGGGATGAAATTTTGTGCCTCTTTGTCTTACCAGAATATTTCCTGCGAGAACGCTTTGTCCTCCGAATCTTTTTACTCCCAATCTTTGCGCATTACTATCTCTTCCATTTCGAGATGAGCCTTGTCCTTTTTTATGTGCCATAAAAATCTCCTTTAACTAATACTTTTTACTTCAATTCTTGTGAGCTCCTGACGATGGCCTCTGGTTTTCTTGTAAGAAATTCTTCTTTTCTTTTTGAAAACAATTACTTTATCATCTTTTAAGTGAGCGAGAATTGTAGCAGTCACTTTTGCACCTTCAATAATCGGATTGCCGATTTTGGTCGTCTTTCCATCTGTCAAAAGCAGAACTCTATCGAATACTACTTCAGTATTTTCTTCCTGCTTAAGTTTTGGAACATAATACTTTGTATTTTCAGTTACTTTGAATTGTTGACCAGCTATATCTACTATTGCGTACATTTACTTTCCTATTTTTCTTTTTTCGAGCTGTAAAAGTAATAAAACTGAGATTTTCAAACAAATTTTTCTATAATTGATCAGTTATTCGATAAATTTTTAACGAGTCAATTTTGCCAATAAAAATTAGATTATTTCTCTGAGGTGTTAGATTTGAATAATCAAAAATGTAATTAATATTGAATTTTTTCGCTTTTTCTAACAATTCAGGACTATCAATAGCTAATTTTTCAGTACCATAAAATTTCGATTCCAGAAAGTATGATAAAGCTAATCCGTGGTGCCAGTAATTCGTGGAGGCAAAATTTCCACTTATTCCATATTCATTCTTGATTATTCTAGCTTGATTATATTCTGAGGTTGTAGTTAATTGTTGCCGCATTCCAAACATAAAAAATGGTAATGATGAGCAAATGATTAAAATACTTAAAATCACCGGTCGGATTTTATTATAAAAGATTTTATCTGAAAAATAATTCAGTACTACTAATCCAACTAAAGCAAAAAGTATTAAACTTGGCCAGACATATCTATTTTCCACATAAATCATAGTATAACCTAAGCCATAAATTAATCCAGCTACAAGAATTTTTAGATAAACAGGATTTAAAAAATCTTTCTTTTTTAAGAACACAATTAATGAAGAGAGCAGAGGAGCAAAAGCTAAAATGAAGATGAATAGTTTAATGATATTTTTAGCTGTATTTATCAAAAAAAACTTAAAATTATCGAAAGAAGATAACGGATTCCAATTAGGATATGCATTTAAGTCAGGATCATCCCAAGCACTTACCGCATATTTGTCTGATGGAGCTACAAAACCAGATTCAATGGATGGATGTCGAAAATTCAATTCTGGATTCATTATTCTAAAAGTAATAATTCCGGATGTTGAAACAGTCAATCCACCATATTTATTACTTAAAAGATAAATCCATGGAGAGATTAAAATCAGAAACAGTATTAAACTAAATAAATAATTAGAAAAAATAGTTCTATTAATCTTTTTATTATAGATAAAATCCATCATAAGTATGATAGTCTGATAAGCAATAAAAAACATTAGACCATAACTTTTAGTTAAGAACATTAAAGCTCCAAATACAGAAGATAGAAGAACAAGATTTCGCCTATTCCAAAAATTGTCCGTCGTTGAGATGTAAATGTAAACCAATGTTAAAATCAGCAAAATATAGTCAGGTGTTAATCGGTAAAAAGTAAAGAAAATGGCTGGTAAAATAAAAAAGTAAATTCCTAATGATCTTGTTTTTTCAGTTAGATTTAGTCTTACAAAAAATTTGTAAATGAGAATTAAGAAAAAAATAGAAAGAATGCCAAACAATATTCTTGAATAAATGTGCGGTTCGAGGTTAAAAGAAAAAGATGGTAAAATTAACCAAGAAAAAAGCGGTCCCCAGCAAGCATTTATTGCCTCAAAGAAGTTACCATTGAAATATTTTTTGGAAATTGAAAAGTAGCTAATACTATCCGTATTAATTCCGTGTAATAAAAAATTTGAAGCGATAAACCATAATATTAAATATAAAAGGGAAGATATAACCAGATGTTTACTATTTCTTAAATTCATATAAAATAAACTCGTTTAATCAAATGAGAATATATTATATAACTTACACGTTGAATTACAAATGTACAATTGAAACAAAGAATATTTTATCTTTTGAAAAGTCTATGTTTGCAAATCCATTCTTTGCCATTAAAGTAAACAATATCAAAATAAAGCAAAATAAAATTATTAAACTAAATAGCAAGAACCAAAACAATTTATTCTCTGATAAATTTATAAAAAAGTTTTGGAGCTTCTAAAAAATCATAAGTGTTATCTGCATCCGCGAAAATGTTATAATCTGAATCAGAATTCCGGATACCAAAATCAAGTGCAGCACCATAACCTCTGGTTTTACAATGAACAACTTCAGCCCCAAATTCTTGAGCTATTTCAACAGATTTATCAGTACTTCCATTGTCCGAAACAATTACTCTGACGTTAAATTCTTTTAATTCATTTTCTTTGATAGTTATGATTTTCTTTAATACGTAAGGAAGAGTTTTTTCTTCATTTAGACAAGGAATTACAAAAGATAAAGTTGGATTGCTCATATAATTTATTTTTTTAATTTAAAGCTGAATTCGCTTCCGTAACCAAGTTTGCTCGAGACATTAATTTTTGTATTGTGAGCCTCAAGTATATGTTTGACAATCGAAAGTCCAAGACCAGTTCCTCCGACTGCTCTCGATCTTGCTTTATCAACTCTGTAAAATCTTTCAAATATTCTGTCGAGATCCGATTCGGGGATTCCAATTCCAGTATCCTTGATAATGATATTTACAAATTTTTTTTCTTCTTCAACAATTATTTCTACTCTGCCTTGCTCTGTATATTTTATTGCATTATGAATCAGATTTGTGAAAACTTGTTTTAATCTTTCTTTGTCACCTAATACATACAGTTCATCCGGCACATGATTCAGCTTGAGCTCGATGCCTTTTTCTTCAGCAAGATGACGGTATTCATCAATAATACTGCAAAGATAAGGTTTAATTTCAAAATATCTGAAACTCATTTGCATTTCGCCAGATTCAATCATTGAAATGTTTATCAGGTCATTTAGAAGATTGTTGAGATTTATTGTATGATGATTTGCCTTTGATAAAAAATTTTTATTTACCTTCGGATCATCAATAGCACCATTAAGTAAAGTTTCAATATATCCCTGAATTGCAAATATTGGCGTTCGTAATTCGTGAGATACATTCCCTATGAATTCAGATCTCGCACGCTGAAGCTTTTTCATATATTCAATATCATTCTTTGATTTTTCAAACATTCTTTTGATTGAATTCTCAAGTCTGGTTAATTTTTCTTTAAGTAAAATTTCATCTGATCTCTGATACTTGTTCTCACGTATATTGTCAATTATCTGAACGATTTCAGATAGCTCTTTTTCTCTTTTTCTATTGAGATATAAAAAAGTAAATGAGCTGGAGATGAATAATAAAATAAGAAATAATGTTATACTGATTAACTTAAAGTATAAAGGAATAACAACGAGAATTGTGAGAAAAATTGAAATAAAATATTCTCTGGCATAGAACCGAAATATTTTTAGAAATGATTTAATTTTATTTAACACTTTTTAATTTATAACCAACACCTTTTATTGTTTCAATAAGGTCTGAATGCTTTCCTAATTTTTCGCGGATTTTTCTTATGTGAACATCAACGGTTCTATCTACAACATAAACATCTGCTCCCCAAATCTCTTTTAGTAAGAACTCTCTGTTAAAAACTCTGTCGGGATTATTTATCAGGAAATATAAAATTTCGAATTCTTTTCGTGGAAAATATATTTCAACATTATCAACAAAAACTTTGAATGTCTCTTTATCAATTACTAATGGTCCGTAATTTATTTTAATCGGATATTTTTGTTTTGGTCCTCTATCTTCAGTTTTCTTAAGATTAATTTTAACTCTTGCTAATAATTTTTTTGGTGAAATGGGTTTTTGAATATAGTCAAAAGCACCAAGCTCGAGAGCTTTAATCTCACTTATCTCTCCGTTTTTAGCTGTAAGAAAAATCACGGGAATGTTTTTGAAGCGCGAATCTTTCTTCATTCTCTCAATTACTTCGAATCCATCAAGAATTGGCATCATAAGGTCAAGAATTACTAAGTCAGTATTTTCTGTAAGTTTATCCAACGCTTCTTTACCATTGAGGGCAGTTGTTATTTCATAACCCTCAAGCTCGAGATTATATTTTAGAAATTCAAGAATATCAGCTTCGTCATCAACTAAAAGAATTTTACTCATATTACAACTCTATTTCAATTTCTTTATTTTTATTGGAAGAAATATACATTGCTTCAATTATTTTCATACGTTTAAGTGCTTCTTCTCCAGGTGATAAAACCGGATTTAGATCTTTTACAGCACCAATGAAACTCTTTAATTCATTAATGTAAGATTTTTTGAACAGACTTGTTGGATTATCTGAATGGGAAGGAGATAAGTCTATTATTTGACCATCAATTTTTTTGGTTACGTTTAATGGATTTATTGAAGTGCTGCCTTTAGTACCATAAACATTCAAATAAAAATTATCTTTATCTGCTACTAAAGTCCAACTTACCTCTATGTTTATCAAGGAGCCATCTTTAAATTTGATAAAGCTGATTGAGGTATCTTCAACATTTTTTGTGAAATGATAAAAGTTCTTACAGGATACAGAACTAACTTGCGGAAAGTTCATAAGCCATAAAGCGAGATCAAGTAAATGAATTCCTAAATCAATTATAACTCCTCCACCGGCTTCTTCTTTCTTTGTAAACCACTTTTCTTCCGAGCTTCTGCTTCTTATCCACCCACATTTAGCATAAAATGGTTCACCGATTTCAGAGGAATTGATAATACTTCTTAATAACATAGTATCAGGTCTGTATCTTAGATTCATTCCAACCATCAGCTTTCTTTTATACTTTCTTGCTGCGTCAACGATTTCTTTAGCTTCGTCATAAGTACGTGCAAGTGGTTTTTCAACAAGTATGTCTTTCCCTGCAGATAAACAATCAATAGCAATTTCCTTGTGAGTGTTGGTTGGAGTAGCAATAATTACAGCATCAATATCCTGATTCTGTAACATATCGCGATAGTCAGTAAATCGGTTTTGAACTGAGAATTTATCTGAAATGAGGTTTAATCTGTTCTTTTTGATTTCTGAAACTGCTACGAGATTTACATCATTCAGTTTTGTAATATTCGGAAGATGAATTAATTGTGCAATTGAACCTAATCCAATAACTCCAAGATTTACTTTTTCCATTAATTAAACCTTTGATTGATTTTGATAAGTATGAATAAAAGAAATAACCCTTTGCTTTATTCCATCAGGATCAATTCCTAATATTTTATGTAATTCTTCCTGTGTTCCGTGTTCAACGAATGCATCAGGTAGTCCGATTCTTAGAACATCATTTTTATAATTCTTATCTGAAAAATATTCTAACACAGCAGACCCCAATCCGCCAATAATAGAATTTTCTTCAAGAGTAACAATCTTGTCAAATTTAGAAGCAATATCATCAAGTAGTTCTATATCTAATGGTTTAGCAAATCTCATATTAACAACTTTTGCAGAGATGTTCTCTTCTTTAAGTAAACTTGCTGCTTTTATTGAGTAATTCACCATTGAACCAAAAGCAAGTAAAGCAACATCCTCACCTTCTGATATTATTTCAGCTTTGCCAATTTCGATAGTCTCGAATCCTTCTTTCATCGGCACACCTAACGCCGAACCTCTTGGATATCTTAAAGCAATCGGACCTTTTTTGTAATTGACTGCAGTGTAAAGCATATCTCTTAACTCAGCTTCATCTTTCGGTGCCATTAAGACAATTCCGGGAATAAATCTCAAATAAGAAATATCAAATGAACCGTGATGAGTAGGACCATCTGCCCCAACAAGTCCAGCTCTATCCATCACGAAAACTACATGAAGTTTTTGCAATGCAACGTCGTGAATAATCTGATCAAATCCTCTTTGTAAAAATGTTGAATAAATTGCCACAACCGGAATAATTCCTTGGGTGGCTAAGCCAGCAGCAAAAGTAACTCCGTGTTCTTCTGCAATTCCCACATCAAAATAATTTTTCGGACATTCTTTTTGAAGTATGTCTAATCCCGTTCCATCAGGCATTGCAGCAGTTATACCAACAACTTTAGGATTTTGTTTTACAATTTCAACTAAGGCATTTCCAAAAATTGTGGTATAAGCAATAGGAGCATCAGCTTTTTTGTATGCTATTCCTGTAAGTTTATCAAAAGGAGTTGAAGCGTGTAATCTTTGAACGTGTCCTTCGGCTGGCTTATAACCTTTTCCTTTTTCTGTAATAGCGTGGATAAGAATTGGTCCTTTTAGTTTCTTACTGTGCTCCAGAATTCTTATAACTTGATGTAAGTTGTGACCATTGATTGGTCCAAAATATCTGAACCCCAATGCTTCGAATAACATTCCGGGAGTAATAACAGCTTTAATTCCGCTTTCTAATCGTGAAGCAATTTTTCTGAGTCTATCCCCGAAATGATCAAGCTTCCCGGTTAAATCCCAAATCTGACCTTTGAATTTATTATAATCAGGATGCGAAATCATTTCTGTAAAGTAATTTGAAATTTGCCAAACATTCGGTGCGATTGACATATTGTTATCATTGAGAATTACAATTAAGTCAGACTTAAGAATACCTGAGTTGTTCATAGCTTCGTAAGCCATTCCGCCTGTCATTGCGCCATCGCCAATAATCGCAATTACTTTTCTATCTGGCTCATTATTTATATCTCTTCCGATTGCCATTCCTAAAGCAGCGGAGATGGAGGTAGTAGCGTGTCCTGCACCAAAAGCGTCATACTCACTTTCTGTTCGTTTCAAAAATCCACTTATTCCTCCGAGCCTGCGAATTTTTTTTAATGCTTCTTTCCTTCCAGTTAGAATTTTATGTGGGTAGGCTTGATGGCCTGTGTCCCATACGACTAAATCATACGGTGTGTTGAATACTTTATGAACTCCAACTGTTAACTCAACTGTTCCTAATCCTCCTCCAAAGTGTCCACCGATTTCTGATATTGTGTCAATCAGATATTCTCTAATATCTGCACAGAGCAGTTTCAATTCAGAGATATCCATGTTTTTAATATCGGAGGGATAATTTACTTTGGAAAGAACTTTGTATTTTTCTTCGAAAGTTTCTGTTTTAGGTTCGTTATTCATTGTTGTTAAAATCCCTGATAGATAATTCCTTCATTTCATTTTTTAAGTTTTTAATTTTTAGTTCAGCATTTTCAAGAATAGAAATACATTCTTTTGAAAGTTGAACACTTTCCTCATAAAGTTTTATTGAATCCTCGAGCGAAGTTGAGTCCGATTCGAGGATCTCGGTTATTTCTTCTAATCTTTTAAGTTTTTCTTCGAAAGATGAAGTTGATTTTTGTTTTGCCATTGAGTTAATTATTTATTTCTACATCACCGTCATAAAATTTTATTTTTATCGGTTCTGCGAGATTAAGATTTTTCTTTCTTTTAACAAATTTATTCTCTTGTAAAATTAAAGCAAATCCACGATTTAACATATTATTAACATCGTAAAGTTTCAGATTATAATAAATTTTTTTCAATGCCAAATCTGATGAATAAATTTTTTTATCAATCAGTTGAAATGTTTTTGATAAAATATTATCTATCTGCTGCTGATAATTTCTCACTTTATCGAGCGGAAATCTGTAGAAATATGAGTTCGTTACTGAAGATAAATCATTCCAGCAGGATTTATATTTATTGAAAATATATTCAAGATTATCTGATAACATAAGAAGAATATCCTGTTTGAGTAAATCTAAATTTGGAGTTGCAAGCTCCATTGCTGCAGATGGAGTCGGAGCTCTCAAATCAGCAACAAAATCAGATATTGTAAAATCTATTTCGTGACCGATTCCTGTTATGATTGGGATTTTTGAATTGAAAATTGCACGTGCGACAATCTCTTCATTAAAAGACCATAAATCTTCAATTGAGCCACCACCTCGAGCAACAATTATAACGTCAATATCTTTTTGCGTATTAAGTAGTTTGATGCTTTCTACAATTTCTTCTGCTGAACCACTTCCCTGAACTTTACAAGGGGAGAGTATCAATTCACAAATCGGGAAACGTCTTGAAGCAACAGAAATCATATCTCTTAATGCTGCTCCATCAAATGAAGTTACCAGTCCAATTTTTTTAGGAAAAGAAGGAATTGGTTTTTTGTATTGCTCATCAAATAATCCTTCTTCATAAAGTTTTCTTTTCAATCTTTCAAAAGCTGCCTGAAGTTCACCTTCTCCTGCTGGTTTCATTGAACGGGCATCGAATTGATAATTCCCTCTGACCGGGTAAACTGTAACTCGTCCTGTCAAAATTACTTTCATTCCATCAGTTGGTTTGAAGAAGACATTATTATTCAACCCTCTCCACATAACGCAGTTAATGACTGCATTTTCATCCTTAAGGTTAAAGTACCAGTGACCTGATGAATAAGACTTAAAATTGGATATTTCCCCAACTAATGAAACATCATTAAAAGTCTGTTCAAGAACAAATTTGATTGATTGAGTTAGTTGAGATACAGTAAAAACTTGAACATCTGCTTCTATGTTATTAAAAAGTATTTGATTCAAAATTCATTAATCATTTTGTTGGTTGAATAATCAAGTTCACTACCGAATAAACTATGTGGAATTAAAAATACAATCAGAGTTACAATCGAAGCTATAATTATAAGTTTTGAAAATTTTTCATTTTCATTCTTGTAGAATAAAGGCAATAACCAGAAGATGAAAGCAATCAAAGTTTTGTTATCAGTTAAATCATAACCGAACGGAATCCCTGTCCAATAAGCTCCGAAAGCAAACTTTTGAACAATTGGTCCGAATATCAATCCACCCAAAACTAAGAAGATTAAAGTAAGATAAAGAAAATTTTTGTAAGCTTTTTTATTGAAGTATTCCAAACCAGTTCTTGTTGAAAACAACATCGCAAGAAAGATAAAAAATATATGAGGAACTAAAGCCCACGAGGGAACATCATCTTTAAATCTGATTATGACATTTTTTTTCTCGGGCAATAAAATTTCATTTTCTTCGCTGAACAATCTTATCCTGTATTCGAGTTTTCCTGCAGCAGGTTGAGCAGGTAATAGAGCAAAGAAGAATCCATCTGAAAATTTCATCTCCACAATATTCCAGTCTTCATTGACTTTAAATCTTTTCCATTCAAGATTTGCTTTCAAATCAGTTTTTTCAGATTTAATTCTTATTTTACAATCACTTGAAGTTGAGTGAGAGCGAGGAAGAGAAAATTCTATTTTGCTACCTTCAAATTCCACCTTTCCAGAAATTGGATAAGTTGGACCAGTTAATCTCTGGAATACTGAAGAGCCAATTGTCAAAGTAAAGGCAATCAACCATAATAAATAAGATTTTCTCATTTTGAATTTTTTTTATTGCAATTTAATAACATCAAAGTCTAACAGAAATTCCAAGAGTCGGTAATATCGGGAACATATTGTTCTGCTCTTTACCAACAGTCATATCTTCATTTACGAAATAATCGTAACCGACTACGTTTTTTCTATTGTAAATGTTGATAACATCAAGATAAAAAGTCCAATCTTTTCCCCAAAGTTTTGTAAGAAAATTAAATCGCACATCAAGTCTATGATATGGAGGTTTTCTTGAATTAAACTTTTCATTATTAAAATTAATATTATAGATTACACTACCTTCAACATTTGGATTTGAAATACTTCTTCTTGTTGCAATTATCGGAGTATCAAATTCTCCGTCTCCGTTTGTATCTGCATAAATTATTCTTGGTTTAACTCCTGCTGGTGTGCTAAGTGGAAATCCTGAGCCATATTGCCAACGCATTCCAACATAAAACCAATCATTGAATTCATAATTTAACACAATATTTACTGTATGTCTTTGATCAAATCTGAAAGGATATTTAGTGCCTCTTTCATATCTATTTGCATAAGCTAATGAATACGAAATCCATCCAGTCAATTTCGAATTTTTAATTGAATTCTTTTTAGCAAGAAGAAATTCTAATCCATAAGCATTACCGTAAGAATTGTTTATAGGAATTTGTGTAACTGAATCAGAAATAAAAGGTACAGGTCTTGTCCAACTCGAAGCTGATTTTGGATCTCTTCCAGGAATTAACTCTGTTTGAAATTGAGTACCTTGAACAATTTTTGGAACTATGAGATTATCAAATTTTTTGTAGTAAGATTCAACCCTGAAATTCCATTCTTCATCAAGCCATCTTTCAAATCCAATTACATAGTGAATTGCTCTTTCTGCCTTCAGAGGTTTGGTGTATTTCTTGTCCAAATCAAAAATAACATTCTGATCAAAAAACTTTTCGTAACCAGGTGATTGATAGTACAATCCAAATGCAGCTCTCAAAGTTGTAATACCATCCAAAGCATAAGAGGTAGATATTCTTGGTGATAAATATGTTTTATCAAGAAGTTGAAAATGATCAAGCCGAAGCCCCGGGTTTATAAAAAGACTTTGTCCAATCTTAAAATTATTCTGAACGTATAATCTGAAGCGACTGTATTTTTTAACATCTTTCAAATCACTTAGCGAAGAGCGAAACTGTGGATTAGCAGCAAATAGTGCCCGAAGTTGTTGGTCAAATTCGAAATTAAATTTTACAGTTGTTTCCATTAAGTCAACACCTGCACCAGCTTCAAAAACATTTTCGCCCCAAAGGTATGTTGATTTGTTATCAATAGAAATTTTATTGTAATCAAATCCACCATCGAATTTAAAGTTGAGTAAATAAGGTTTAACAGTGTCCGGGAGAACATCTTCAAAAGCACTTCTGTTTAAAGTTGGATCGAGAATTTGAGAATCAAAATCTGTATCACCAAAATTTCTGTAGTAAGAAAGAATTACTTTATTAAAAAACTTTTTGGATGAAGCATAATGCCAAGCTACCGAAGCGACATTGTGTTTAGTTTGGTTATAAACACCAACACTATCAGCAGTTTTTCTCTCCTTACCGCTAATGACGTTAACTCCGTCCCGTGATATTATTCCATTCAATAAAATCTTATGGCCATTAAAGGGTCCGAAAACAAGTTTAGTCTGAAAATCATAAAAGTTTGGGAACGAAGTATTTTCATCAACTAAGTTCGCACTTTTTACAAAAGGTTCAATGATCAAATCATAATAAGTTCTTCTTGAATTAAACAGCCAACTTCCTTTAATGTTGAATGGATTTCTGCCTTCTAAAACTAAGTTTGCATCTGCAATCGAAGTGTTTATCATCCCTTTTAGATTTCTTATTTTATCACCCTCACGATTTGTAACATCAAGCACTGCAGATAAACGGTCTCCATATTTAACAGGGAATCCACCAGAAATTAAGTTTACATCTTCAATTGCATCAGGATTGAACATACTTATTACTCCGTAGAGTCTGTATGGATTAAAGATTTCCACATCGTCCATAATAATTAGATTTTGATCGGGACCACTTCCTCTAATTATCAGTTGTGATGAAAAGTCGTTTGGAGCAACTACCCCAGGTAAAGCCTGAAGAGTTCTCATCACATCTTCTGCTGCACCCGGTAAAATTTTTGCAGAACGAGGATCAACATCAATAAGACTTGTTCTTGTGTCACTCTGTTCCTGAATTCGACTTGCTGTAACTTCTATTGATTGGAATTCAATTATCGTTGATTTTAAGTTTACATTCAGTTCGATTGTTTTCCCTGACTGAATAGATATATTCTTTGTAGCTGTTTCAAAACCAATAGCACTGAATCTTACCTGATATTCGCCAACAGGGATGTTTTTAATAATGTAAAATCCACTTCGGTCAGAAGCAGTGCCAATGCCTTTTCCAATAATGAAAATATTAGCTGAAGGAATCGGATTTGTCCCATCAGTAACTTTTCCTTGTAGATTTCCAATCTGCGGAAAAATTATTTTTATTGATAAAAGAAATAAAATCAAAAGATATTTCATAATGCTCATAAGTTATTTACATCAGAACAAAATCAGAATTAAAATCATTCCAATTTTTTCATAAATAAATTGTAAAGAATCCTGAATAAAATCCTAAGTAAAATTCGTGCTTGCCATAATCAGATTCGAAAATGTAATTGTACCTGTATCTGGTATAAATTGTAAATGATTCAAAAAGTTTGAAAAGTCCAATTGTTACTTCGGGTGACAACCCAGATTCGTTTTTGAAATTGGTAAAACCACTCAGACCAGCAGAAATGAATTCTATTGATTTCACTTCCCAGATTTTTTTATATCCAAGCCGATAGTTGAATTTATTTTCAAAGTTGTTAAAATAAGACAACTCAAAAGAGACATAAGATGATGCATAATTATAACCTTTGCGAAATGCAAGCAAAGGAATTTCTTTTGTCAAAGACCATTCAGCTTTATTATTTTGAACAACAAGTCCGGGATTCGGAAGTAGAAAAACTGCTCCACCAAACAAACACAGCGTGAAAATATTTGAACCACCTTTTATGTTTGGTTCGTATGGAAGGTCGAAATCAAATATTTCAGAGGTGAATTTATTCCCGAGTGAATCAACTGATTTGACTACAAATTCAACTTGCTTGTCTTCAAAATCCAAATCACTTAAATCAATTCTGATTTTGTGTAATTCTGTTAGCTCATTACTAACTTCAAATTCATATCTGTTTTCTAAAATGACTTTTGATTTTACAGGAAAACTTGAGTAGTAAGTGATGATCAATATTCTGTTAGAATCAGGTTTGCAAAAAGCATCAATCAAAAATATCTCTAATTCGTTTTCAGTTTCTTCTTGTGAGTAAGTTGCATTTTGAAAAGAGAAAACAACAAGAATTAAAATAGTTAATAATTTCATCTTTATATCCAAAATTTTTGTTTCTAATTTAATATATTGAAGTGTCAATCTTAATACATAAAAATTTGAAAAGTCAATGAGAGTTTTGATAATTGATAATTATGATTCCTTTACTTTTAATCTTGTTCAATTAGTTGGGAAGCTTGTTAAAAATGTAGTTGTGAAAAGAAATGATGAAGTTTCTTTAGATGAGATAATTAAAATCAATCCTGATAAAATTCTTATTTCACCAGGACCAGGCAAACCAGAAGATTCCAAAATCTCATTGGAAGTCATTAAAAATTTGTCAGAAGAAATTCCAATTTTAGGAGTTTGTCTCGGTCATCAGGCAATTGGAATTTGTTTCGGAGCCAAAGTTGTAACTGCGGATTATCTGATGCACGGAAAAACAAGCAAAATCTCTCACGATGAAAAAGGTGTATTTAGAAACATTCCACAAAATTTTTATGCAATGAGGTATCATTCTTTGATAATAGATAAATCATCAGTCAGCGAGCCACTTGAAATCAGTGCTTTTGATGAGAAAGGTTTTGTCATGGGAATTAGAAACAAACACCTTCCTATTGAAGGTGTGCAGTTTCATCCTGAATCAATATTGACTGAATATGGTGAACTTATGTTAAAGAACTGGCTCTACACGAAAAATTAGCAATTAAAACACAAATCGGAAAGAATTTACTTAATTAAAGTCATCTAATTAAAACCATCTTCTTAGTCTCAACGAAAGAACCAGCTTTCAACTGATAGAAATAAACTCCAAGAGAATTCACTATCAGAGAATGTGCATTTAATAAAAATTACTGATGAGGCACCAAAGTAGATTAGAATATGTTTCAGATTTTTATGTATCTGTTCCATAGACAACCTTATTTTATTATTATGAGTATAACGGTTTTGAGGATAAGTTTCAACTGTTGTCAATTAACAAGAATAAACCATTAAAATACATTTTGATTCCCTCCTAAAAATGAATTCTATTTGTAATTAGTTTAGTTGAGTTTAGTTTTGAAAGTCATTTTAAAATTATTTGTTAATTAGGAGGATAAATTCAGTGATAATAGCCATACCCAAAGAAATCCTGCCTGGTGAAAATCGTGTTGCTTGCACTCCCGATGTTGCTTCAAAACTAATTAAATCCGGATATGAAGTTCACATACAGAAAGATGCCGGATTGAATGCTGGCTTCAAAGATGAGCAATACGTAAAAGCCGGAGCAAAAGTTATAGACAGTGTTGAACAATTGTTCAGCTCTGCAGATATTGTTCTAAAAGTACAAAAGCCGACAGAAGATGAAATTAAAAAACTCAAAAAAGGCTCGTTGCTAATTTCATTCGTTTATGCACTTCATTATCCAGAAATTGCAAAATTCTGTGCTGAAAATGGAATTGATTTGATTGCAATGGATATGGTGCCAAGAACCACACTTGCTCAAAAAATGGATGCATTGAGTTCGCAAGCTAATATTGCGGGATACAAAAGTGTTATTCTTGCTGCGAATCATCTCGGGAAAATTTTTCCATTAATGATGACTGCTGCCGGAACAATTTCTCCAGCAAAAGTTGTAATTATGGGCGCTGGAGTTGCAGGCTTACAAGCACTAGGAACTGCAAAGAGACTCGGTGCAGTTGTAGAAGTTTCTGATATCAGACCTTCCGCTAAAGAAGAAGTTCAAAGTCTTGGTGGTAAATTCATTGAAGTCGAAACTACTGAAAATATGCAGGATGAAAGAGGTTACGCAAAACAAGCTTCTGAGGAATTTTTGAAAAAACAAAAAGAATTAATTTTCAAACACGTTACTGAAGCAGATATTGTAATCACTACTGCATTAGTCCCCGGTAAGAAAGCTCCTGTACTTATTACTGAAGAAATGATTAAGAATATGAAACCCGGAAGTGTTGTACTTGATATGGCAGTTGAATTTGGTGGGAATTGTGAAATCAGTGAACCGGGAAAGACAGTTAAAAAATATGATGTAACAATAATTGGTGAACCAAATTTGCCAAGTCTTGTTCCCACTCACTCAAGTGAAATGTACGCTAAGAATTTACTCGCATTGATTCAACACATTGGGAAAAATGGGCAGGTTGAATTAAAACTTGAAGATGAAATTGTTAAAGGATGCTTAATATCAAGAAACGGTGAAGTAATAAATGACAGAATAAAAGAATTGTTAAAATAGAAAGGAGATTAAATGGAATTATTAATGCAAATTTATGTTTTCGTTCTCGCAATCTTTGTGGGATTCGAGTTAATTACTAAAGTACCTCCGACACTTCACACACCTCTGATGTCTGGCTCTAATGCAATTTCAGGAATTACTATCGTTGGAGCATTATTAAGTGCAGGTGTTGAAGAGATGTCAATTAGCACAATACTTGGATTCATCGCAATAATATTTGCAATGATAAATGTTGTGGGAGGTTTTATGGTTACTGACAGAATGTTAAAAATGTTTAAGAAGAAATAGGAGAATAAAATGTTAGTAGTATCATATATCGTTTATTTAATTGCTTCTATTTGCTTCATTTTTGGGATAAAAAAACTTGCTTCTCCAAAAACCGCACGGCAAGGAAATCAGCTTGCAGCAGTCGGTATGTTGCTTGCAATTATAGTTACATTGCTGGATAAAAGAGTTCTTTCTTTTGAATGGATAATTGCAGGAATTATTATTGGTTCGACAATTGGAGCAATATTCGCTACAAAAGTAAAAATGACAGGAATGCCTCAAATGGTGGGTTTGCTTAACGGATTTGGTGGAGGTGCTTCTGTTTTAGTAGCTCTATCTGAATATGAAAGAATTTATTTTGGCAACCAGCAATTTGAACCTAACACAATGATAACAGTTGTTCTCAGTATCTTAATTGGTTCTGTAACTTTCACCGGTTCTTTAATTGCTTTTGGAAAGCTTCAGGAATTAATCACGGGAAAAGTTATTAAATATCCTTTCCAACATCC
>CAKZLD010000053.1 GCA_937125135.1 uncultured Ignavibacterium sp. | reverse complement strand
AGAAGATTTCACGCTCAGCCTATTGCATGTCCGAATTGCGGACCAAAACTTCAACTGCTTGATCAGAAAGGAAATTTTCTTTGCGAAAATGAAATTGCGATATATGAAATCGTAAATAAAATTCTTGCAGGGAAAATCATTGCTCTTAAAGGTCTTGGTGGATTTCATTTAATTGTAGATGCAAAAAATGATGAAGCGGTGAGAAAACTTCGTGAAAGAAAACATCGTGATGAAAAACCCTTTGCGCTAATGTTTCCTTCTGTGGAAACAGTGAAGAAGGTTTGTAATGTTTCTCTATTTGAAGAACAAGCTTTAAAGTCACCAGAAAGTCCTATCGTTTTAGTTAAGAAGAAAAACAAGTTCAATTTTCATAAGACAAACCATTGTATAAAAATTTCAGAACTTGTTGCTCCGGGAAATCCTTATCTTGGAGTAATGCTTCCTTATACACCCTTACATCATCTGATAATGAAAGAACTTGGTCAACCAGTTATTGCAACAAGCGGAAATATCTCTGAAGAACCGATGTGCATTGATGAAAATGAAGCAATCGAAAGATTATCGGGAATTGCTGATTATTTTCTCGTTCACAACAGACCAATAGTGAGACCTGTTGATGATTCTGTCGTAAGGATTGTAAAAGATGAACTGATGATATTAAGAAGAGCACGTGGATATGCTCCTCTTCCCTTAACAATCAGTTATGCAGCTGAGGAAGACTTTGTTTGCGTTGGCGGTCATCTTAAAAACTCAGTGTCAGTAAAAAAAGGGAATGAAGTTTTTATTAGTCAGCATATTGGTGATCTTGAGAATACAGAAGCAGAAAAGTATTTTGGTAAGACAATATCCGATCTCAAAGAGATGTATAAAGTCAACCCTTCTTATTTTATTCATGACCTTCATCCAGATTATTCATCTACAAAATTTTGCAAAACACAAAATGTAAAAACAATTTCCGTTCAACATCATCTTGCGCACATCTTGGCTTGTTATGAAGAAAATAAGCTGGCGAACGATTGCTTTGCTGTTTGCTGGGACGGAACTGGTTATGGAACAGATGGAAGTATTTGGGGTGGAGAATTTTTTATCTTCAATTTGGAAAGTTTCACTCGTGTTGCTCATTTCAGGCAATTTAGAATACCTGGTGGCGATGCTGCAATCAAAGATGCACGAAGATCACTGGCGGGAATACTCTTTGAAATTTTCGGTAGAAATATCCCATTGATGAAAATTAATTCAGAAATCAATCAGGATGAGTTACACTTATTCATACAAATGCTGGATAAAAATATTAATTGCTTTACAACTTCAAGTGCTGGAAGATTATTCGATGCAGTTTCATCATTGCTAAACATTTGCACAAAATCGAGATATGAAGGACAAGCCGCAATGATGCTGGAATTTTCAGCAGATAAAAAAATAACTGCTCACTATGATTTTAATTTTGCAGAGAATTCTATTTTGATAGTTGACTGGCAACCAATTTTTGAACAGATATTCAAAGACATATCTGCGAGATTTGATGTTCCTGTAATTGCAGCAAAGTTTCATAACACACTTATTGAGATAATAATCACTTTATCAAAAAGAATTGGTTTAAAGGATGTACTGCTTTTGGGAGGCTGCTTTCAGAATATGTTCTTACTTGAGCGAACAATTGACAGATTATTAGATAAGGGATTCAATCCTCATTGGAATAAAATGGTTCCAACAAACGATGGTGGAATTTCATTCGGACAAGCAGTAATTGCTAACCATCTTCTAAACAAAAAAAGTAAAACTGATTTTCTTCAAACAGAAACAATGAAAGTTTAAATATGTGTCTGGCTATACCCGGTAAAGTTCAAAAGATAATTGAGGATAAATCTTCACCCAAAATGGCTGAAGTCAATTTCGATGGAGTTATTAGACAGGTTTGTGTCGATTTCATTCCTGACATAAAAGTTGGTGAATATGTTATGGTTCACGTCGGTTTTGCATTAAACAGAGTTGATGAAAAAGAAGCGTTAAATCAGTTAAAAGCAATATCAACAGCAGAAGATATAATCAGAAAGAAGATGAAATGAAATTCCTTGATGAATATCGTGATGCTGAAAAAGTAAAAGTGCTCGTTGATCAAATTCATTCACTTAATCTTCCACGTATAAATATAATGGAAGTCTGCGGCAGTCAGACTCACACTATTCTAAAATATAATTTGGAAGAACTTTTACCAGAGTATATAAATCTGATTCACGGTCCGGGCTGTCCCGTTTGCGTTACTCCGATTGAAATGATTGATAAAGCAGTCTTGCTCGCTCAAATTCCAAATGTAATAATCACATCTTATGGCGATATGATTCGAATTCCTGGAAGCATAAATAGTTTAATGAAAGTAAAAGCATCCGGCGCTGATATAAGAATGATTTATTCGCCTCTCGATGCAATAAGATTAGCGAAAGAAAATCCTGATAAAAAAATTATCTTCTTTGCAATCGGATTTGAAACAACAGCTCCAGCAAACGCTGCTTCAATTTTAACAGCAAAGAAATCAAAACTGACTAACTTTTTTGTACTTAGTTCTCAGGTACTTATTCCTCCTGCCGTAAAGAAACTTCTTGACTCTGAACTGATTCAGTTAAATGGATTGCTCGCCCCGGGACATGTTTGTACAGTAACTGGGACTAAATGGTGTAGCGAAATATCAAATCAATATAAAATACCAATCACTGTAACGGGTTTTGAACCAGTTGATATTCTCGAAGGAATTCTTTTAACTGCTAAACAAATTTTATTGAATGAACACAGCACAGTTAATCAGTATAAAAGAGTTGTAACTAAGGAGGGAAATCTTAAAGCTCAGGGAAATATTTATAAAGTATTTGAAATCTGTGATAGAAATTGGAGAGGACTTGGGGAAATAAAACAAAGTGGATTAAAACTGAAAGCCGATTTTGAGGAATTTGATGCGGAGATATTCTTTAATTTAGAACCTTCTCAGCATCACGAAGATGAAAGATGCATTGCCGGAGAAATTCTTCAAGGATTGAAAAAACCAACTGATTGTAATTTATTTGGTAAAGATTGTACACCAACTAAACCTGTTGGTGCTCCAATGGTATCGTCTGAAGGTGCTTGTGCTGCTTATTTTAATTACCGAAAAGTTAATGAATAAGTATAATGAATATGGATTGCCCGTTACCAGAAAACGAATTTGAAAAAATATTGCTTGCACACGGAAGCGGTGGTTCTCTTACAGGCAAATTGATTCGGGATACATTCATTAAATCATTTAATAATGATTTACTCGCAAAGGAACATGATGGTGCTGTTTTCAATCTTGATGGTAAGAAGTTTGCTTTCACAACTGACTCATTCGTCGTAAATCCGATTTTCTTTCCCGGTGGTAATATCGGTGAATTAGCAGTTTACGGAACAGTTAACGATCTTGCGATGTGCGGTGCAAAGCCATTATATCTTTCTGCTTCTTTCATTCTTGAGGAAGGATTTGATATAGAAACATTGCAGCAAATTGTGAACTCTATGAAAATAGCTGCTGATAAATGCCGAGTCCAGATCATAACAGGAGATACAAAAGTTGTTGAAAAAGGAAAAGGTGATAAGATTTTTATAAATACATCGGGAATTGGAATTATTCCGGATGAAGTAGATCTCTCGCCTTCAAATGTTAAAGCTGGAGATAAAATTATTTTAAGCGGAACGATTGCTGATCATGGTATTGCCGTTCTTTCAGCGAGAGAAAATCTTGCATTCAACTCTGAAATCAAAAGCGATTGTGCACCACTTCACGAGCTTGTAGAAATAATGCTAAAGGTTTCAAAGAATATTCATGTTCTGCGAGACCCAACCAGGGGCGGACTCGCTGCATCATTAAATGAAATTGCATCGAAATCTGATGTCGGAATGTTAATCCATCAGGATAAAATCAAAATAAATAATAATGTTAAAGCTGCTTGTGAAATACTAGGACTCGATCCACTTTATATTGCAAATGAGGGAAAGTTGATATGCTTTGTTGCACCTGAAGATTCTGAAGAACTTTTAATTGAAATGAGAAAACATCCACTTGCCGAGAATTCCGAGATAATCGGAGAAGTTATGAATGAGTATAAAGGTAAAGTGGTGCTAAAAACTTCAATCGGAACAAAAAGAATTTTAGATCTTCACACTGTTGAACAACTGCCAAGAATTTGCTGAAAGGAATATTATGGAAGAATCATCTTTGGCTTTAATTCTAACGGCTGCATCAATTGGAACCATTCATACTCTGCTTGGACCCGATCATTACATTCCGTTTATTGCAATGTCAAAAGCTGGCAACTGGAGTAAGAAAAAAACTATATGGATTACCTTTGTTGCCGGAGTTGGGCACGTACTAAGTTCAGTTGTGCTGGGTATAATCGGAATTACTTTGGGAATAGCTCTTGATAGTCTTGAATTAATTGAATCGTTCAGAGGTGAACTTGCAGGATGGCTTCTTATTACTTTTGGATTGTTGTATTTCGCATGGGGCATTCGGCATATTTATAAAAGCAGACAACACTCGCATGCACATTTTCACGAAGATGGAACATTTCACACACACAGCCACAATCATTCTGATGACCACGCACACGTTCACGAAAGTAAAAAAGTTAACTCAATTACTCCGTGGATTATCTTTACAATATTTTTGTTCGGACCTTGTGAACCACTAATTCCGTTGCTGATGTTTCCAGCAATGGATCACAGTCTTCTCACACTTGTATTTGTTACCATCACATTTTTCATAACAACGATTGGAACTATGATTTTAGTTGTTTCAGCCAGCTTGTATGGATTAAAGATTTTTTCTTTCAATCGCGCAGAGAAATACTCTCACGCTGTCGCAGGCGGATTGATATTATTGTGCGGAATATCGATTAAGTTTTTAGGTTTGTAACTTTTTACGTTGGAATTTTTTCTCCTACAACCAAAGAATACAATGTCTCGGGAGCTATATCAATTTCATTTTTCCAGGTTATAACATTTAGTTCATCATGAATATGAAAGTCTTTAAAATTATTTTGGTCTTTCAATTCTTCAAATATTCCGCCCCGATTAATTATTTCAGAAAGGTCAGCAATTCCTTCTGTTCCATCTGAAAATTTTATTTTAATCTTATATTCATCAACATATTCTGCTTTTATGACATCATAATACATTCTCGTCACCTTAATTTAATGGATCTATTTTCTGAATTTTCTTATTGTCTCTGGCACGATTCCAATTATCCAGTAATTCTTTTTGTGAATATTTGCCCATTCAACAACCAAGCCTAAAGCTTTAGGTGGTAGATAACCCTCATAAATTCCTAAATCATCAATTTTTATTGTTGCTTTGAATTCTCCGTAAACTGAATGAAAATGTGGTGGATTATGTTCAGCATAAAACATAGATATTATTAACCATAAAAACCGCTAACTTCAAATATCAATTATCATCTCTTTTTAGTAAAATTAATGCAATAGTTTAATCCTTACAAGTTTCAATTATAAGCCTGATTAAGTTAAGTGATAATGATAAGCAGATTTTCTTGACAATAATTTTTTTACTCCGGTGAGAAAAGAGATTGTTGCTGAAATTCTTTTTTATCTAAGGACATAATTAAAGTTTCTTCCCCCTCAATCGGAAACTCAACTTTAAACTCACTTCCTTTTCCGATTTTGCTGCTAACAGTAATTTTTCCACTATAGGATTTGACTATATCCTTAACCAGATTTAAACCAAGCCCTGTTCCCAACTGCTCCATTTCTCTAGCATTTTTGCTTCTGTAAAACTCTTCAAATATTTTATCGAGGTCTTCTTCTGGTATCCCGATACCAGTATCTTTTACAGTAAATCCAAATGTATCATCAGAAAGAAACGGTTTAACAATCACTCTTCCGCCCGGTAATGTATATCTTATTGCATTATTGACAAGATTAATAACTATTTTTTCAAATCCGTTAACATCAATTCTAATATTAAAATTAATTTGAAGATGACAGTATTCTATTGAAATATTTTTGTTAACTGCATAAGGTTTCTGTTGATTAACCACTTCATAAAGCCATTCATTAAAATCAACATTTTCATAAACAGCTTTCTCCATTCCGAGATTGAATTGTGTAACTGCAATCATTTCTTTTATCATATCAATCATCTGAGAAGATCTTTGTTCAGCTTTGAATATCATTTTCTTTACTTCAGGTCGCAATTCATCTGAGAACAAACTTTTTACAACTTCAAGTGTACTTTGAATTGCAATCATAGGAGATTTTAATTCATGAGCAGCAAAACGAAATGCACGATTTCTGTCTTTAATGGATTTTTCGAGCTGAGCATTTTTTTCATCAATAATACGTTTCAAAGTTCTATAACCATTCATAAAGGAGTTAATTATATAAACTCCTGCAAAATTAGTAATGTAAAAAGCTAGGAGTGAAGTTATTATTAATTCTGATGACGCTTGTTCAGACCGAAGTAAATACCTGTTGACCATAAATAAATGTTCGAGAACTGTCCAGATAGTCAAAAGTAAGGCGGCTATAACTGCATTAAAATAAGGAAGAAACTTTCCCGGAAATATTATACCTGATAATATCACCTGCACCAGATACAGAAAATAAAATGGATTCCCAATTCCGCCTGAATAATGAATAATAAATGAAATTAAAAGTAAATCAACCAATATCTGAAGCTCGAGAAATGCCAGTTCCTGATATTCATTTTTAAATGGGAAATATTTTGCAAAGAAGAAAAAAAACAGATTAAAGATGATAAGGATGATTGTTATATTAATTATTTCAAGGAAACCTATCTTGTAATTGAACATTTCATCAGCGACCGGAACACAAAAGATGAGAGAAATAATCGCTATCCAGCGAAGATTAGCCAGCCACAGTAGTCTTTCTTTTAGAGAAGCTACTGTATGAAATGGAAGCTTAAGACTTTCTGTTGTTTTAAGATCTAAACCGAACATCAAAAAACTCATCAAGTTTAGATTTTAAAGTTTCTGATATTTTTTCATTTAAATTTGTTGAAAGCGGTTGGATACCGATAAATAAAAAATCCATTTTCCGGACATTCAATAGATAATCCCGAATCATTTTAATTGAAAAGGCGTGAGTGCTGAAATCTGTTTCTTCAATTTCCTTTTCTGTGAAAAATTTTACATCGCCCGGATTAGAACTTGAATATACAGCATCAACAAAAACTACCAACTTTGGTTTGTAACTAATTATTTGTTCAAGATAATTTTCAGGGTTTCTTCCTGCTAAAATGAAGTGAGATTTTTGAAATTCCTTTCTTAGTTTAATTCTTTTTACAAACTCAATACCTGCTGCATCATCCCCGCGATATTCGTTCCCTAATCCAACAAAAACTATTCTTTCCTTATCATAGTTTGAAAGCTCATCTGTTAAATGCATAAAATTCATCTTCAACTACAATTTTATGTCGGCATTTTGGGCAAGCTTCTTTTATCTGGTCCTCCCTTCTTATTCTTGACTTTGCTTCTGAAGGTTCAAGTTCAAAAAATTCTCTCTGGATATTTAATAAAAAGTTGGGATGTGCATAAGCTTTTGCACCAAGTCTTTCTCTTATCCATTTTATCTGATCTGTTGGAGCAATCATAGAGCCACAAACTTCACAAAGCAAAATTTCCTTTTCAACTTTTTCAAGAATATTTGGATCGTTAATGTCCATTGTGGCAAATGAGTATTCGGTACTGAGAATTACTCCTTTTTCAGTGATGCAATGTTCCTGGCACTGCCCGCAATGAATGCATGAAGCGTAGTTAATTTGCAGCTTTCTAATTTTATTATTCAAGTCATCAGTCACTGTAATTGCTACGGCAGGACAAACCTGAGCACAAGTACCACATCCGACGCAATATTCTGAATGATATCTCGGAAATCCTCTGAACTCATCTTCTGGTTTAAATCCTTCTGCAGGATATTTTGTCGTATAAGGTTTTGAGAAAAAAGAAATTAATGCTTCTTTTATTTCACGTATTTTAGGAAGATACATTTCAATTCTCCGAAATATTTAATTTAGACCTCTATTTCTTTTTGGACTGATTCGGTTTTCAATTCTTTATCTTCTTCATATTTGTCAACAATAGAAATTTTAGCAAGTGGTATTCCGCTTCTGTGTGCTGCTCTTGAAACAGCATGCGCAGCTGTTGGTGCAGCAAGAACAATGAACAAAATTCCGATTATTGCTTTAAATCCGAAGCTTGTGAATCCCTGCATTACTATAACACCCAATAAAATTCCCATCGAACCAAATGTAACGCACTTTGTTGCCGCCTGAAGTCTGTTATAAACATCCGGCAGGCGAATTAAACCCAGAACGCCGAAGAAATCGAAAGCTACTCCAAGACAGATTAAGATTATTCCGATTGTATCAGTCATCTAATTGCCTCCCTTCCAGAACTTTTGAAAAAGCAAGTGTTGCAATAAGACTCAGAAGAGCCCAGATTAGACCAACATCAATAAAGAATGATTCACTGTAATAAATACTCAACAATGCAGTCAATCCAATAATCAAAATACCGAGAATATCTACCGCAACGATTCTGTCAGCTGCCGTTGGTCCAAGTATTACTCTTATTAAAACTAAAAGTGAACTGAACAGGATCACATTGATTAGTTTGAGTAAAAGTGCGCCTTCATATATTAAAAAGTTAAAGAAGAAGAACGTAGCAAATAGTATTAGTCCGATAATCCATTTCAGAACTTTCATTCATATACCTCCGTTAGAGTTTTTTCAAATCTTTCCCCGATTTCTTTTGTTGCCTGATCAATATCTTTGGATTTTACATTAATCCAGTGAATGTATAGTTCGCCTTTATTCCTATTAATGTCAACTGTTAAAGTTCCGGGAGTTAGTGTTATAGAGTTTGCGAGAACGGTAATCGCAGAATCCTTTGTCAGTTTTGTTTTTATTTTCACTATTCCCGGTTTAATTGGAAGCATCGGATGAATTACAAGATATGCTACTTCAAGATTTGCTATTATCATTTCCCAGATGAATCTTATAATGTAAAGAAGAAAGTGAAAAGTTCTTTTAATCAAATGCTGACTGGCTACATTCGCAATCAGGAAATGCCCGGTTAAAAATGAAATAAGCATTGAAATAGCTATTCCAATCAGAGCTTCCTGATAATCTTTAATATCAGTTAAAGCAAACCAAACAACAAGCGCAAAAACAAAAACAATTATTCTGCTTTTTGTTTTAGTTTCCATTCAAACCTCCAAGAACTAACTGAATGTATTCTGTCTTATTTGCAATTACCTTAACTACTGGATCCAATGTAACTTCCTGAATTCCGGGGACAACCATTAAGCTTGTAACAACACACAGAACAGCAAGAGTAATCATTGCAAAATTCATTCTCCAACCGATTTTATTTTCTGCTGTTTCAATAACAGTTTCACCTTTAAATCCATATCTCTGAACTTTCATAAACGAAGCCAAAGTCAGCAGACTGCCAATCACTGCAAATAAAGCATACCAAGGTAAACCGGCTTGTAATGCAGCGATTATGATTATAAGCTTACTGAAAAATCCGTTGAATGGAGGAATTCCGGAAATTGATAATGATGCAATCAGAGATGTCTGAGATGTTGTCGGAAGAAGTTTCATCAAATTACCCATCTTTCTTAAGTCACGAGTACCAAGCGCCATTTCAACAGAGCCGGCATTATAGAACAAAAGTGATTTGAAAATTGCGTGATTGAACAAATGAAACACTGCACCAAGAATTCCAAGCGGAGTTGCGATTCCCATCCCGAGTAAAATATATCCAATCTGGCTGATGCTGTGATAAGCAAGTAGCCGTTTCATATCCCATTGACCAATAGCAAGAAAAACTCCGATTAGAATCGAAATCGTTCCGAGGACTAAAAATATCTTCATAAATACTTCAGGTGCATTGAACACGTTGTAGAAAATTCTTATCATCACATAAATACCAAGAGCTTTAATCAATACTCCCGATAGCATTGATGAAATTGGTGCGGGTGCAGAAGAATGTGCATCAGGCAGCCATGCGTGGAAGGGCATTGAAGCAGCTTTCAATCCGAATCCAGCCATGAATATTGCACCAACCCAAAGCACTATTTCATTATTTAGAGTTGGGAGAATCTGAGCAACTTTTGCCATAGTAAGCGTTGAAGTTGCGCTGTAAACTACAGCAATTCCAACAAGAATAAGAAAGGAAGAGACAGAGCCCATAACAGCATATTTAAACGCAGCTTCAAATTCTTCTGCTCTGCTTCCGTATGCAACAAGTGCAAATGCAGAGAAGAGAGCAATTTCCATAAAGACGTAAAGATTAAAGAAGTCACCCGTTATTATCACTCCGTTCATTCCTGTAACTAAAAGCATAAACAAAGAGTAATATTTCCAATCCATTGAAAGATGACGAATGTATTGAATCGAAAATATCAGTGATGTAAAAGAGATAATGCTAACCATCACCAGTATAAAAGAAGTAAGTGCATCCTGCACTAGAACTATCCCATAAGGGATTGACCACGCACTCATTGAGTAAGTGATGGTCTCTTCTTTCATCGAAATAAAAGAAAACAACGAGAGCACAAGCAAAGCACTAGATGCAATTACACTAAGTATTACTGCCCAGTTATCTTTCTTACCTGCAATCAATGATATTATGAACGCCGCCAGTAATGGAATTATTATAAAGTAAGGAAGTATCATCCTTTTAACCTCCTTATCTCTGTTATATCAAATGTGTTGTATTTTTCAAAAAGTTTGACTGCTAATGCAACAAGCATTGCGGTTGTTCCAAGTTCAATTACAATTGAAGTAAGCACCAACGCTTGCGGAAGCGGATCAACCATTGGTGAGATTTCCTTCCCCTTAGACAAAATCGGATAAATAGAATTATTCCGATAAGCAAAAAGTATCAGAAGAAGATTTACTGCATATCCGAGAATTCCGATTGAAAGGATAATTTTAATTAAGTCTCTTTTAGTAAGAACTCCGTATAATCCAACAAGTAAAAGAATAAAACAAAGAAGGTAAACAATCATAGATTAATCTCCTTTCTCTATTTTGAATCCGGCTAAAACCCAAACGACAAGAAATAGCGACATTCCAACTTTAATTCCTATTACAATGTTTAATGGAAGAATTGTACCGGCACTTATCAGAGCGAATAATTCTCCTTTTGTAAGAAAGTTTGCAAGGAAAGCTCCACCCATTGAAATTCCAAGAATACCAATTACCAAAAAGAGAGTCGCACTTGCTGCTTCAAGATCGTGCAGAAAGCCAATGTTAAGCCAATCGGATGTAAACTTTCTTCCGTAAGCAAGCAGAACATTCAGAAATGCAAGTGCTACTATTACGCCTCCGGCAAATCCTCCACCGGGTGTGAGATGTCCGTGAAAGATGATGTAAATACCATAAAGTAAAATCATCCATACACTTATTCGCGTAACGGTTTTAACGATTAATGTCATTCCTTCATTTTGTTGCATTACTCAACTCCGAATTTTCTTTTTTTGATTTTGACTTTATCCTGAGAATTGTAAACGCTCCGAGTATCGCAGTAAATAATACTGTTATCTCTCCAAGTGTGTCGTAAGCCCTGTAATCAAGGATAATTGAACTTACAAGATTTGCTGCACCTGTATCTTTTGCCCCGTTATCAAGATAGTATTGTGCAGTCGTCATCAGCGGTTCGCCAAATGGAGGAAGAAGCTCAAATACTGAGACGCTAAAAATAAAAATAGCTGTGAGTGTTATAATTGTTAAACCTGCCAATATTTTATTAATTCTTGATGGAGCTTGTTTATGATAATCCTTTCCTAAAAATGCTTTCACAAGAATTATTAGTGCAAAAATCTCAAACAGGAACTGCACGATCGCCAGATCAGGTGCTTGAAGGAAAAGGAATGAAAGTGAAACGCCTAATCCAACAATACCAATTGCAACAATTGAGGAAAGAATATCATCCATCTCCAGCGCTGCAATCGAAGCGATTATCATTACGATAAGTATAAATATTAACCAATACTCTACAGGCATTTAATCCTCCGTGAAAAACTTTCTCGATTTAATAAAAAAATGTAAAAGTAAATCAATAACAGGAACTCATCCCCCGTCTCCTTCTCTTCAGAAGAGAAGGGGTGAAATGATTTCAAAGTCCCTCTCTTTTCAAGAGAGGGATTTAGGGTGAATTCCATTTTAATTCAACTAAACCACCAACATTATTATCAGAAAACCAATAACCATATAAAGAACATAAAGCTGAAGCTGACCGGGATGGGCTTTCTGCAAGTATCCCGAAAAGGAAAAAGTAAATTCTCTTCCCATCTCATAAAGATCAAAGTACTTTTTCTCAGCATAATTATATATTGACTTAAGCAAAGTAAAATTTCTTACTTCGTTATAAAATTCTGTCCCTGCAATACGGAATTTTTCTAAAGCGGGCATACCACCGACATAAACATCATCATATCTTACTTTTGCAGTTAAACCATAAATTAAAATTCCGACTAAGAATGCAATTATTAGTAAAAGAATGATAATCAGCGGATTATACAGACCTACAAAAGTTGGAATGTTCATTCCTGATGCTTCTACTACCGGATAGATGAACATTTTAAGAGGCAATGCAACTGCCATTATTCCGAATAAAATGCACAGAGTAGATAACAAACCATTAGAAAACCACTGATTAACAGGTGCTTCCTTTATATCTTTATAAATTTCCGGACGTCTTCCGAGAAATGTAGCGTGCAGAAATTTCATGATGTTTGCAAGTGTCAGAGCACTGCCGAATATTGCAATGATTATACAAGCTAACAACCATAACTGAAAACCTGAATCAAGAATGGCTGTTTTTTCAATCAATCCCTGATATATCATCCATTTGGAAAAGAATCCGTTGAAAGGTGGGATTCCAGAAACTGATAGTCCACCAATTAAAGCCATTAAAAATGTAAGCGGCATATTATTTCCAAGTCCACCGAGATAATCGAGTTCTGCTGTTCCTGTTCTTTTTTCAACGGAGCCAAAAGAAAGGAACAAATTGGATTTATAAATTGTGTGGTTAATCATATGGAATAATCCACCTGCAAAAGCAATTACACTTCCGCTTGCAATACCCATTACCATATATCCAACCTGACTGACAGCGCAATAACCAAGAAATCTATATGCATTGTTCTGAATCATAGCCATCATTACTGAAACAATAACTGTTAACGCTCCTATTGAAATTAAAATCACGTTCATCAGAGGATAAACCACAAACAGAGATGTAAGCATTTTCGCAAGCAGGAATATTCCAAGCAGTTTATCTAATGATGCAGGAAGGAATGCAGCGCTTTCAACAGGTGAGTTCTGACTAAAATCAGGGACCCAAGTATGAAATGGAAAAGCACCAGCTTTTGCAAATGCTGCAATCAGTAAACAGATAAATGCAATGTGAGCATATTCTCCCTGCAATGGAATTTGAGGATTGTTAAGCGACCATCCCGTCGAAGGTGAAATGAGCCACATTATTACAAAACCCATAAGTAGGAATGCATCGCTGCCACCGATAATTATAAATGTTTTCTTTGCTGCTTTGGGTGCATCGTGAGTTTTACCCATTGTTGCAAACAGATAAAGAGTCAAACCGCTCAATCCCCAGAAAATTAAAAAGGATAATGCGTGTTCACTTAGAACAACTGCATTACAGAAAGAAACAGTTACAGGATACAAGAAGAAAAATCTTTTTTCAGAGTATTTATCCAATCCATTCACAGAGAAAATGAGAATAATGAAACTGAGAATTTGAATAAAAGCAACTATAAATAATCCAATTTGGTTAAGAGAGAAGATAACTACATTAAAGTAAGCAAATGAATCAGTCAATCTTTGATAAAACAAATAAACCATCACAAGTCCGAATGTCAAAACAAGAAAAGTTAGAACTTTACGCAAAACAACAGGAAGGAAAAGATTTACAAATCCAACGGCCAAAGGTAGAATCAGAAAAAGGAGAAGTTCATTTATAATCATTTCATTTCCCTCCTGATTTGTTCTGTTTTCTCTCTTGATAGTTTGAGCAAATCAATCTTTCTTGATTCATTATTTTTATCTATAATTTTAATAGACCTTTCAGTACAGCAATAACAAGGATCGACAGCTGCTAATGTTATCAAAGCATCTGCTAAAGGAATTCCCTTGCATGAAGCTTTGAATGTTGGAATGTTAACATAACTTGGCGCCCGAACCTTGTGTCTGACAGGTCTGTTTGTTCCGTCTGTTCTTACATAATGAAAAACTTCTCCTCTCGGTGCTTCATATCTTCCGATTCCTTCACCAGCCGAAATTTCTTTTACATTATTTCTTATTCCGCCATTTACAGTTTTTAATTTCTCAAGACATTGCTTACAGATTTTTATTGATTCAAAGATTTCAAGAAGTCTTACAACTGTTTTATCAAACACATCACCATTTTCAGTAACTATAATATTGAAATCAACAAGATCATAGGCATCTCTGGGTTCATCTTTTCTTACATCAATCGGAACTCCTGAAGCTCTTGCAGTTGGACCAACGGCACAAAAATCAATTGCATCTTTTTTAGTAAGAACACCAACACCTTTTAATCTTGATTTCAAAACGGGATCATCGTTCGCTGCTTTGGCAATCATTTCTATTTTCTTTTCAATTTCATCCATTATATCCATAAGCTTACTGATTTTTGAAGGATCAACATCTCGGGCAACACCTCCAATTCTCATCATTCCATAATGATTTCTGTTACCGGAAATAATTTCAAACATTTGAAGAACGGGTTCACGATATTTCCATGCCCACATCCAAAGAGTATCATATCCGATAAAATGCCCGGCAAGACCAAGCCATAAAAGATGACTGTGAATTCTTTCAAGCTCACCAACTAACGTGCGGATGTATCGTGCGCGCAACGGAATTTCAATATTATCTACATCTTCCATTGCGTGAACAGCAGCAATTGGATGGGACGTAGAACAAATTCCACAAATACGCTCGACCAGATATAATGATTGAGTGAAAGTTTTTGATTCAGACATGAATTCATGTCCCCTATGCATCCATCCGATCTCCAGATCAATATCTACAACTGTTTCACCATCAACCTGAAGAGTGAAATATTCTGCTTCTTCAAGCAGCGGATGATAAGGACCAACAGGTATTACATTTTTATCCATTGCTTCTCCATTTTCTAAGAGGCACTTTAATATTTTGGGGATGATTGCCGGTCAATAGTGGTTCAGGTCTTGGATGACCTTCAAAAGTAATCCCAAGCATTTCAGACATTTCTCTTTCAATCCACTCTGCACCACGAACGATTGGTGTTATGGAATTCATCTTAGGATTATTTTTATCTGTCATTACAACTCTTGGACAGAAATAATTGCCTGATTTATCGTGTGAGAAATGATATAGAACTTCAATTCCTCTGTATGTTTCTGTTGCTGTGGCTGTTGATAATCTGCATCCAAGTTTATTGAAAAGATGTTGAGCAATTTCTATTATGTTTTGATTATCAACTTCGAAATAAATTCTTTTTTCTTTTTGAACTAAAGAAACGATTTTATCTCCCATCAAAGAAAGAAATTCAGTGTAGTTATCCATTTAATACTCCAACAAGTTTAACAATTCCATCAATCATTGCTTCAGGTTTAGGCGGACAACCCGGAATGTACATATCAATTGGAATTACTTCCTCACGTTTTCCAACAGTGTTATAACTGTCTTTAAAACAGCAACCAGAAGATGGGCAGGTTCCAACACCAACCACAAAACAAGGTTTGGCTGCCTGCTCATAAATCTTTTTAACCTGTGGTGCAACTTTCTGATTTATCACTCCGCTTAACAGAATCACATCAGCGTGACGAACTGAACCGACAAGCTTTATCCCAAATCTTTCAACATCATACTTTGGGGTGAGCAGATCGAGAATTTCAATATCGCAGTTGTTACAAGGTGATGCACTCATATGATAAACCCAAATGGATTTCGCAAGTCGCTTATTGTACCAACTCATTTAGTACCTCGATAATTGGAAAAATTATGTTTCGCTTTGAACTCCGAATATCGATTAACAATTTTTGATTTAAGAAGTAAAATCAAAATTCTGAAATCGTTAATCCTTGTTCTTAAATCATCATTAGTTTGTTCATAGCCCCAGCATTTATGCTGGGGGTTAAAGAAATCTCCAGCCTTACAGGGCTTTAGCCTAATTTAATTTGGACTAAAGTCCAACATATATGAGTTAACATTTTCCCCCGACCTGAAGGTCGGGGCTATAATTCTATTTCAAAAATTTAATAACCAAACACAGCCAGCACTATTGCAATCAATGTTAATGGAGTTGCATACTTCCAAAAGAAGCTAAGTGCTGTGTCAATTCTTACTCTCGGATTTGTGTTTTTGATGATGATCATCAACACAACAATTAATAGATATTTAAGAACACTCCACAGAATATCTATTCCATTAAAACTGAATCCACCCCAGAAAAGCAATACCAATAAGAACGGAAATATCACATACATCATAAAATGATTTAATTTCCAAAACGCAAGCAGTGGACCACTATATTCCATAAAAGGACCTTCAACAATTTCAGTTTCTGCTTCAGGAATCTGAAATGGAGGAAGAGTCATTTTAGCCTGAATACAAAGTAGTCCAATAATGAATGCGATTATTCCTGAGGCAGAATTGATAAACATTCCATTTACCTGTGCGGTTAAAATATTTTCAAGATTTATTTGATAGCCCGATTTAATTATTGGTACAAGTAAAACAAGAATGAAGGCAAGTTCATCAGCAAGCAGTAGTTTTATTTCTCTCCCGAAACCGATACTTGAATAAACATTTCCTGTTGAAGACCCTCCAATAACAACCATCACTGAGAATATCATAAGCAAATACATTATAACAATTAAGTCACCACCAAAACTGATGTTGAAGAAAAGCGAAGTTCCAATAATTGTTGAGACCAGCGCAAGCATTGCAAAAGAAACAAACGGTGCTATTACGAACATTGATTTAACACTATCTTTCACAACGATCGTTTCTTTTCCAAGAAGCTTAAAGAAATCATTAAAGTTTTGTAAGAACGGAGGACCGACACGATATTGAAATCTTGCTGATACCTTTCTGTCAACCCAACCAACAGTCAATCCAAGTATTGCGGTGAATAAAAATCCCGGAAACACAAGCAGGTAGAAGAATAATTCAAAGTTCATAGTTTGCCCTCCTTATTCAACCAACTTGGAGTTCTTACAGCCAGATGATTTCCAACAAAGAAAATATTTTGTTTTTTATCTTCAACCACTTCTTTTATCACAAAAGAATTTGGCGGTGCAGTTTGAACACATGCAGGCTCATAATCAGATTTTTGGTCAAGCTGATTAAGACAGTAATCACATTTTGAAGAAATATAGTTAATCACTTCAGGAAAAATTGTTCCGAAAGGACAAGCTAAAACACAACTTTTGCAACCTACACAACGCAAATTATATCTTTTAATTGTACCGTTTTCTTGATGTTCGAGTGCTTCTTTCGGACAAGCATCAATGCAGAATGATTCTTTACATTGCCGGCAATAGACAGCAAACTCAGCGATTTCAAGTAAATTGAAAATGCCATTGTTTTTATTATGATACATATACTCACAACTTATTTCAGAAAGGTCAATACCGGATTCAAGTAATGCCGGGATATCAATAAATAATTTTTTTAATCCCATATTGCTTCCTCGTTTTTTATCATGCTATATGTAAATACAGGACCATCTTTGCAAGCATAATAGCCCCCAATCACACAATGTCTGCATTGACCGAATCCACAATACATTTTCTTTTCCATCGAGAGATAAAGATTCTCTTCTTTGAAGCCATAATTCAGTAAATCATAAGTGCCGAACTTCATCATCACCGGTGGTCCACAAACAATTGCAGGGTTGCCATCAGGTTTCATATCAATTTTTTGTAATAATTTGGTAACGAGACAAACATCTTCTTCCCAATGTTCACCGTAAGGGACTTCATCAACAGCACGGATAAATCTAACATTATCATATTTTCTCCATTCTGTAACCTCATCTTTATAGATGCAATCTTTTGGAGTTTTAGCACCAGCTAAAAAAGTTATGCTGTTATAATCTTTATGATCGTGAAGCATAGTTAGGAAAAGGGATCTAAGAGGTGCAAGTCCACAACCACCTCCGAGAATCAGCACATCTTTTCCTTTGAATTTTTCAAGCGGATAGTTAGAACCAAAAGGACCTCTGATGCAGATTAAGTCACCTACCTGAAGTTTATGAATGTGTTCCGTTAAAAATCCCGTTTTCATTATTGTTACATCCATATCATCTACAATATAATGCGATGAAGACGGAGTGAAGGGACCTTCACCGATTCCTGGAATTCCAACTTCTATGAACTGTCCTGTCTTAAAAGGAATTGGTTTCTTCGGTTTGAACTTTAATGTTCTTATCAGAGGAGATTCCTGGATAATCTCATAAATCTCAGCAGGAATAACTTCATAAGGATTTTGCATAGAACTTCCCGATATTTTTAATTTACTTCCTGAGCCATTAAGCTCACAGTTTTTACTACTTTTCGGAAATCAATTTTTGCAGTGCAAGCCTCGGTACATCTTCCGCAACCAGTACAACCGAATTCACCAAAATTTTTCTGCATATAATCGAATTTGCATAAATACCGATTTCGAAATCTCTCTGTCATTTTCGGTCTTGGTGTTCCGCCTCCTGCTACTCTGGCATATCCATTCCATTGACAGGAATCATATGATCTCACTTTAATAAATTCATTACCTTTAGATTCATCGTTCAGAATCAGACAATAGCAAGTCGGACAAATATTAGTACACGCACCACAACCAACACATTCTTTAGAAACTTCTTCCCATATTTTATGATCAACTTTTCGGAAAGCGGAAAAATTTTCATGATGCTTTAAATCTGAATTCTTTTCAATAAGTTGATTAAATACTTTTTTACGATTTGCGTTAACAATCTCAAGATCAGAAGCAGTGGATTCAGCAACGTTAATTTCTTTTTTCATCAGTTCAATAAATTCCTGACTTCGCTCTGAACCGAGCTGAATTAAATAGTTATCTTCAATTACGGATAGATTCAGATCAAATCCGTTTTCAGCATAAGGATGACCATTTAGTAAATTACAACTGCAGGTTTCATGCAAATAGTCGCAATCTGAAGAAATTAACAATGTGTTATCTCTCCAATATTTATATGCAGGATCAATAAATCCGCTTTGAAGTAAAGCTTTATCAAGTAATAGCAGAGCTTTCAGATCGCACGCTTTCACACCAATTATTATTCGTTTTGCATGGTTGTTTTTTGTTGGGTAAACTTTTTCGCGGAAGAGATAGAAAAGAATTTTTACAGGGTCAACTGTTCGATAATAGTTTAATCGAAAATGATCTTCATTTTTAATTTCGTTAAAGTAAAATGAATTTTTATCATCAGAGCGCGCTCGATATGGAATTATTATTTGATTAAAAGAATGATATGAATCTCGTAATTTGAGAAGGAAATTGTGAAATGACAGGATATTAACCAACATAAAATACCCTCAAATAATTATTCTAAAGTTTTGCGAAAAGTCTGCACAATGATTTTCTGTACAGTAAAATGGGAGAGAAAATTGAAAAAACTCTATGACAAAATTATCTTGAAATAAAATCTGATACAAATAAAAAGTTGCGTTTTTGAATGATAAACAGCATTTTTTGAGGTTTAGCAAGTCTATAAAGAAAGTTTATTGGGAAATGAGTAAACAGAATTAAAATGATTTTAAGTGACTATCTCGTTTAAGTTTTTTCTCAAATTACGTAATAAAGATTCAATTAATCAGCAAGAAAATAAAAAAATATTTTCGAGTATTTTGACATAGGAGAATAAATATACCAGTAGTAAATAAATTAAAAAGACAAATTACTCTATTAAATAAAACGTATTAAATCTTATGGAAAATTTAATTCTTGCTCTCACTCTTACTCTCACTCACTCTACAAAAATCCTTATATTTGCACTCAAATTTTAAATTACAGCAATTTTATTCAGAGGTTCTGTTTTAATGTCAGAAATTAGATTTTCACAAGTTCCCAAAGCATACAATCCCCAAGATGTTGAGGATAAATGGTACAAGTATTGGTACGCATATGAACTTTATCACTCAGAAGTAGATCATACAAAAAAACCTTATGTAATTCCCATTCCGCCTCCTAATATTACAGGAATGCTCACGATGGGACACATTCTCAATAACACTCTTCAGGATATTTTTATTCGGCTGAAAAGAATGCAAGGCTATAATGCCTGCTGGGTTCCAGGTACTGATCACGCTTCTATTGCGACTGAAACAAAGGTAACCAACTTTCTTGCAGAAAAAGGAATTAAGAAAAAAGAAATTGGAAGAGATGAATTCCTAAAACATTGCTGGCAATGGAAAGAAGAATATGGTGGAATAATAATTCAACAATTAAAAAAACTTGGTGTAAGTTGTGATTGGCGTCGTGAGCGGTTTACTATGGATGACGATTATTATCATGAGGTAATAAAAGCTTTCGTTGATCTTTACAAAGAAGGAAAAATTTATCGTGGATATCGGATGGTGAACTGGGATCCGGCAAACAAATCTGCAATTTCCGATGAAGAGGTTATTTACAAAACAGTAAACGGAAAACTCTGGTATTTCAAATATCCTGTTATTGGTTCTGATGAGTTTATAATTGTAGCAACAACAAGACCTGAAACAATGCTTGGCGATACTGCAGTTGCAGTTAATCCTGAAGATGAAAGATATAAGCATTTGATTGGCAAAAAAGTAAAGTTGCCGATTGTTGAAAGAGAAATTCCCGTTATTGCTGATGAATATGTTGATAAAGAGTTTGGAACCGGTGCTGTTAAAGTTACTCCCGCTCACGATGTTAATGATTATGAGATGGGATTGCGTCATAAACTTCAGTTTATAAATATCTTTAATAATGATGCAACTACAAACCAAAATGTACCAGAATGGCTGCAGCATCAGGACAGATATGAAGTTCGTAAAAAAGTTGTTGCAAAGTTTGAAGAACTAGGACTGCTTCACAAAATTGAAGATTACCAGACAAAAATTGGTTACTCAGAAAGAGGTAATGTTCCCATCGAACCATATTTGAGTGAACAGTGGTTTATGAAAATGGATGAGCTTGCTAAACCAGCTATTGAAGTTGTAAAAGAAGGACGAATAAAATTTTATCCAAAGCACTGGGAAAAAACTTATTTTCATTGGATGGAAAATATTAAAGACTGGTGCATTTCAAGACAGCTTTGGTGGGGACATAGAATACCTGTTTGGTATTGCATCGCCGATGATCATTGTAAAATTGAATGTAAAGAACCAATTGTTTCAGTTGACCAACCTGAAGAGTGTCCACATTGTGGTTCAAAAAATTTAAAACAAGATGAAGATGTTCTCGATACTTGGGCATCGAGCTGGCTTTGGGCTCACGCAATTTTCAGAACTGAAGAAGAAAGGAAATATTATTATCCGACAAGCACACTCGTAACAGGTCCCGATATAATTTTCTTCTGGGTTGCAAGAATGATTATGGCTGGAATGCACTTTATGAAAGACATTCCATTCCGCGACGTTTACTTTACGAGTATTATTCGTGATGCTCAAGGAAGAAAGATGAGCAAATCGCTTGGCAACTCTCCCGATCCGCTTGAAGTTATAAAAGAATACGGCGCAGATGCTTTAAGATTTACTGTTATTTATCTCGCACCACTTGGGCAGGATGTTCTCTTCAGCACTGATAAATGTGAGCTTGGAAGAAACTTTGCAAATAAAATCTGGAATGCAGGAAGATTTCTTTTGATGAACAAGGAGACGATAAAGACTGATAAATCCCTTACAGATAATCATAAAGATTTTGCTGATGAGTGGATAATATCAAGACTTAATCAAACTTTGTTTCAGTTCAATAAAGCGATGGATGAATTTGAAGTTAATAACGCCATCAAAATCGTTTATTCTTTTATATGGAATGACTTCTGTGATTGGTATGTTGAAATGATTAAAGGAAGACTTTACGGAGACAACGAAGAAATAAAATCTGCAGTTCTGACAAGAGCAATTTCAATTTTTGAAGATGCACTAAAAATGCTTCATCCATTTATGCCATTCATAACTGAAGAGCTTTGGCAGTTAACAAATGAAAGAAAAGTTGGCGAAAGTATTTCTGTTTCAGAGTTTCCAAAAGCTGATGATAAATTGATAAATGAATCAGCCGAAAAAGAAATGGAGTTTGTTAAAGATATTATAACTGCAATAAGGAATATTCGTGGTGAAATGAACATAGCTCCATCTAAAAAAGTAAATGCGATTATAAAATCAGAAAGTGTAAAAGATCATCAGATTGATTATATAAAAAAACTTGCAAAGGTTGATGAAATAAGAGTTGAAGCAGATGTTCAGAAGCCAAAAGCAAGTGCTTCCGCTGTTTTAAGTAATTGTGAGATTTACATTCCTCTTGAAGGATTAATTGATATTGAAGTAGAAAAGCAAAGACTTCAAAAAGAAATTACACGACTCGAAAATTCTCTGGCAGGAATAGAAAAGAAATTATCCAATGAAAAGTTTGTTGCAAATGCAGCTCCCGAGGTAGTTGAGAAGGAAAGAACAAAACAGAAAGACTGGCAAGAAAATCTGAAGAAGCTGAAGGAGATACAGGAGAGTTTGAATTGAGCCTTCGTCATCCTTCAATGAGCTTGCCCTGAGTATAACGAAGGTTTCAGGATGACATTAGATTCATGATGTCGTCGGATGGTTAAAATAATGTGTCACACTGATTTTGTCGAAGTGTGACTTAACCTGAAATGAAAAAAACATGAACTACAAATTACAAGACTTCATTAACGATTGGGCTTACGAATCAGAAGCCACATTGAAATTATTTAACAATCTCACCGATGAATCCCTAAACAAAGTTGTGAATGAAAATGTCAGAACAGCAGGCAGACTTGCCTGGCATATCACAACTTCAATTAGTGAAATGGCTCAGCGCACAGGATTAAAATTTCATTCTGTTCAAAGCGATTCTCCGATTCCCGCTACAGCAAAAGAAATTACTGATGCATACAAAGAAGCATCCGAAAATTTGCTTGAAGCAGTTAAATCTAATTGGAATGACGATTCATTGCTGATTGAAGATGATATGTATGGTGAAATGTGGAAAAGAGGAACCACACTTGGAGTTATAATCAATCATCAGATACATCATCGCGGACAACTAACGGTAATAATGAGATTACTCGGATTAAAAGTTCCGGGTGTTTATGGTCCTGCAAAAGAAGAATGGGTTAATTACGGAATGCAGCCACAAAAGTAAGATGTTCCGTTCTTTCAAATTAAAAATTTTGTGCGCCAATGATTTTTCTGTTCAGTCCTTAAAAAAGTTTTTTTAATATTGCATTCGAAAAAAATTTTAAGAGGTAAATATGGCACGCCTTTTAATTCTTGGTGCCGGAATAGCCGGTCAAACAGCAGCGCTGCACGCCAAACATAAACTTGGTACAAAACACGAAATAGTCGTTGTCTCTCCCAATAGTAAGTGGAATTGGATTCCATCAAATATTTGGGTCGGAACCGGCTATATGAAACCGGAACAAGTTACCTTTGAATTAAAACCAGTTTATGATAAAAAAGAAATTTTATTCCATCAGGCAAAGGCAGTCAGCATTCATCCAGAAGGTGATAAGAGCATAAGCAAGCCCTTTGTTACAATTGAATATACTTCATCAGATAAAAAAGGCATCATCGAAAAAATAACTTATGATTACCTGATAAATGCTACAGGTCCTAAACTAAATTTTGATGCAACAAAAGGTTTGGGCCCTGAAAGAAACAGTCTTAGTGTATGTACATATAGTCATGCAGCTCAAACTGCAGTAGCTCTGAAAGAATCAATTCAACGAATGAAAAAAGGAGAGAGCCAGACCTTTCTGATTGGTACCGGACACGGTAACTGCACTTGTCAGGGTGCCGCTTTCGAATATCTTTTCAATCTTGAATTTGAACTTAGAAGACAAAAGGTGAGAGATAAAGCAAGATTAATCTGGATATCAAATGAATTTGAGCTTGGCGATTTCGGAATAGGTGGAATGTTTATTAAACGCGGAGGTTACATTACTCACAGCAGAATTTTCACAGAATCACTTTACACTGAACGGGGAATAGAATGGATAGTTCAGTCACATGTTAAAGAAGTGATGGACGGAGAAACTGTATATGAAAATTTAAGTGGCGAAGAAAAATCTGTTAAGCACAATTTTGCAATGTTGCTTCCCCCGTTTAGCGGAGTTGGTCTGAAAGCTTTCAATAAAAATGATGATGATATAACTTCAGACCTATTTGCGCCGAACGGATTTATGATTGTTGACGGTGATTATACAAAAAAGCCATATGAACAATGGAATCCATCTGACTGGCCTGAAACATATCAGCATCCAAAGTATAAAAATATCTTTGCCGCAGGAATTGCTTTTGCTCCTCCTCATTCAATTTCTAAACCGATGACAAATCCAAACGGTACACCAATTTTCCCTACACCTCCCAGAACTGGAATGCCTTCAGGAGTGATGGCAAGACAAATTGCCTACAATATCTCTGATATGATTAAAGGAAAATCTGATGTCCCAACAAGGAAAGCATCGCTTGCAAAAATGGGTGCAGCTTGTATAGCATCTGCAGGCGCAAATTTCTTTAGAGGTACTGCTGTTTCAATGACTATTTATCCGATTATTCCTGATTTCAATAAATATCCGGATACCGGAAGAGATATTTCATATACCACAGGAGAAATAGGTTTGGCAGGACATTGGATTAAGCACTTCCTTCATTATGCATTTATCTACAAAGCCAAAGCAAACCCTTTTTGGAGAATTGTACCCGAATAATTTTAAAAGGAGATTAAAATGAGTTTAAGAAAACCTTATGAACAAAGTTATTTTCCACCAGTTCCAACAAAACTTACAAAATTTTTCAGAACAAATTTTATCTATCAACTTTTCAGATTTATAATTATCAACATTAAAATGCTTAGAATGGTAAGAAAGCACTAAATTTGCTTTCAAAAAAATAATATTCTGATAATTCTGAAATTTTAATTGAAAACTTATGAGATATCCATTCAGCGAAATAGAAGCTAGATGGCAAAAGTTCTGGGAAGAAAATCAAGTATTCAAAACAGACTTTGACAAAACATCAAATAAACTCTACACACTCGTAATGTTTCTTTATCCCTCCGGAGCAAGACTTCATATCGGACATTGGTATAATTACGGACCAACGGATAGCTGGGCTCGATTCAAGAAACTTCAGGGCTATAATGTTTTTGAACCGATGGGATACGATGCCTTCGGTCTGCCTGCAGAAAACTATGCAATCAAAACAGGAATTCATCCTCACGATTCCACGATGAAAAATATTGAAGACATACGTGTCCAACTGAAAAAGATGGGATGTATGTATGATTGGAACACTGAACTGATGACTTGCGTACCTGAATATTATAAATGGAATCAGTGGATTTTCCTTCAACTTTACAAAAGAGGATTGGCTTACAGAAAATATGCACCGGTTAATTGGTGTACTGATTGTCAAACAGTTTTGGCTAATGAACAAGTTATTGATGGTACTTGTGAAAGATGTGGAAACTTGGTTATCCAAAAAAATCTTTATCAATGGTTTTTCAAAATCACCGATTATGCAGAAGAACTTCTTCAGGGCTTGGATAAAATCAATTGGCCTGAAAAAACCAAACTGATGCAGAGAAATTGGATTGGAAAAAGTGAAGGAGCCGAAGTCGTTTTCAAAGTTGTTGATTCTAATGAAGAAATAAAAGTATTTACCACGAGACCTGATACTTTGTTTGGTGTAACTTATGTAGTTTTAGCGCCAGAGCATCCGCTTGTTGATAAAATTACAACGGACGAATACAAAAAAATTGTTGAAGACTATCGGGATTCAGTCAAGACTCTTACAGAAATTGAAAGAACTTCAACTGTTAAAGAAAAAACAGGTGTATTTACCGGAGCTTATGCAATCAATCCGGTGAATAATGAAAAAGTTCCTGTGTGGATTGCTGATTATGCGCTGATTACTTATGGGACAGGTTGTGTTATGGCTGTTCCCGCTCACGATGAAAGAGATTTCGAGTTTGCTAAAAAATTTAAACTGCCAATAAAAAAAGTAATTCTTCAAGATGGCACAAATGAAAATGATGAGCTGACTTCTGCATTTACAGAAGTAGGAACAATGATAAACTCTGATATTTTTAATGGGATTCGTTCTGATGTCGGAATTCAAAAAGTTATTCAATTTTTAGAACAGAATGGTTTCGGGAAAGGAAAGATTAACTATCGTCTGAGAGATTGGTTGATTTCAAGACAAAGATATTGGGGCACACCTATTCCGATAATTCACTGTCCGAATTGTGGAGAAGTTCCAGTGGATGAAAAAGAATTACCTGTTGAATTACCTTATGATGTTGATTTCAAACCGAGTGGTGAATCTCCTCTTGCACGAAATGAAAAATTCATAAATGTTACTTGCCCGAAATGTGGCAATGCAGCCAAACGAGATCCTGATACGATGGATACATTTGTTGATTCAAGTTGGTATTATTTGCGTTTCCTCAATCCTAAAATTGATTCAGCACCATTTGATGTTGAACTTGCAAATAAATGGACACCCGTTGATATGTATGTCGGTGGTGCGGAACACGCAACAATGCATTTACTCTATGCAAGATTCTTTCATAAGTTTTTAAGAGATATTGGTTTGGTCAATAGCGATGAACCCTTTCAAACTTTGGTTCATCAAGGAACGATTACAAATCAAGGCGCTAAAATGTCGAAGTCAAAAGGAAATGTTGTCAATCCTGATGAATTCACTGAAAAATATGGCACTGATGTTTTTAGGATGTATCTTATGTTTATGGGTCCTTATGATCAGGGTGGAGATTGGAGTGATAAAGGAATTTCCGGAGTTGACAGATTTGTAAACCGAACTTATGACTTATTCAAGCAATATGAAAATAGATTTAACAATTTGAAAGTAGATGATAAATATGATTTAAATCTTTTGAATGATGACGAAAAAAAAGTTTATAGAAAAGTAAATCAGACTTTGAAAAAGTTTAATGAAGAAGTCGAGAATTTCAGATTCAATACTGCGGTTGCTTCGTTAATGGAATTACTCAATGAATTGAAGCTTCTTGAAAACTGCAAGGATGAAATTAAATTGTACGTTCTTTCACGATTTGCTTTTATGCTTGCTTCAGTTGCTCCACATCTTGGCGAGGAATGTTGGCAGCTTTTGGGAAATAACACTTCTATCTATCAGAATACACCAAAATTTGAAATTGATAAAGAAGCATTAGTTGAGGATTCAGTCAATATTGCTGTACAGGTAAATGGAAAATTGAGAGCTACATTATCTGTCCCAATAAATAGTGAGCAGGATTATGTGAAATCAATAATTACCTTGGATGATAAAGTGATGAAATTTGTAGCTGATAAAACAATCGTTAAAGAGATTTTCGTAAAAAATAAAATCTATAACATCGTAGTGAAGTAAATTCAAATAAAAAAAGAGGAATTATGGAAAAGAAAAAGAACATTTTGTCTTCATTTTCATTGAATTATTGGATTGTGATTCTGATGGAATTCTTTGAAAGAGGCTCTTACTATGGAATGATGAGTATATTATCAGTCTATATGACTGACCAACTTAATTTTTCCAAAGAAAGTGTCGGTGTAATCAAAAGTACAATTCAACCGTTGCTCTATATACTTCCAATTCTTGCTGGAGCAATTGGCGATAGATTTGGTTACAAAAGAACTTTAACTTTTGCTTTCATTTTTCTTGGAATCGGATATTTCTTAACAAGTCAGACAACCGAATACGCAATGGTATTTGCGAGTCTTGTAATTATGGGAATTGGTGCTGGTGCGTTTAAGCCGATGATTTCCGGTACGATTGCAAGAGAGACAAATGAATCAAACAGTACTGTCGGTTTTGGAATTTTTTATTGGTCAATCAATCTCGGTGCATTTTTGTTCCCGCTTATTCTTGTTCCGTACATTAAAAACACATTTGGTTGGGAATATGTGATGGTGGCTTCAGCGATTGGCACAAGTGCAATGTTAATTCCTACTCTCTTCATTTATAAAGAGCCTAAAAAACCGGAAAGTACAAAGTCACTTGCAGAGGTATTAAAAGGAGCAGCTCTAGTTTTAACAGATGTAAAATTCATTGGTTTGATTGTAATCTATTCCGGTTTCTGGATTTTATATTTTCAAATGTTTGATTCAGTTCTCTGGTATGTTCAGAAATATGTTGATGCAACTTCACTGAATAATTTTATCAATGGAATCTTCACTTCTGTGGGAATTAATCTTAATTGGAAGTTTGATGTTGAACATGTTACTGTTATAAATGCAGGAACAATAATTTTATTACAGATAGTTGTTTC
>CAKZLD010000052.1 GCA_937125135.1 uncultured Ignavibacterium sp. | reverse complement strand
ATAACCGGTCAAGACGGTTCTTACTTAACAGAAATATTATTAGAAAAAGGTTATGAAGTTCACGGAATAATCCGACGTAGCAGCTCTTTCAACACGGGAAGAATAGATCATCTTTATGAAAATCCTGAAATACTCAACAAAAAACTTTTTCTTCATTATGGAGATCTCGTTGATACGAGCAATCTTAATCGCCTTCTTGAAAAAATTGAACCTGATGAAATCTATAACCTCGCAGCACAAAGTCACGTCAAAGTTTCATTCGAAATTCCAGATTACACAGCACAAGTTGATGCTCTTGGAACATTAAGATTTCTCGATGCAATTAGAGAAGTTGGATTAAGACAAGTAAAATTTTATCAGGCATCAACTTCAGAACTTTATGGTAAAGTTCAGGAAATTCCTCAGACAGAAAAAACTCCTTTTTATCCAAGATCACCTTACGGAGTTGCTAAGCTTTATGGCTATTGGATAATAGTCAATTACAGAGAAGCATATAACATTTATGCTTCAAACGGAATTTTGTTCAATCACGAATCACCACGAAGAGGCGAAACATTCGTAACCAGAAAAATTACTCGAGCAGCTGCAAGAATTGTAGCGGGACTTCAGAAGGATTTATCTTTAGGAAATTTGAATGCAAAAAGAGATTGGGGCTATGCTCCCGAATATTGTGAAGGAATGTGGCTGATTCTTCAACATAATCAAGCAGATGATTTTGTACTTGCTACAAACGAAACTCACACTGTGAGAGAGTTCGTGGACTTAACATTCAAACATCTCGGAATTGAACTTGAATGGATTGGTGAATCTGAAAATGAAGTTGGTAAAATCAAAAGCATTGATTTCCAGATGATTACAAAACTAATTGACTTTGAATCAATTAAAGAAAAAATAAAATATCCGATTAAAGAAAATCTAAAAATTGGAGATGTTGTTGTAAAAGTTAATCCAACTTATTTCAGACCTACGGAAGTTGATTTACTTATTGGCGATTACTCTAAAGCAAATCAATTGCTCGGATGGGAACCGAAAACTAAGTTTGAAGAGTTAGTCAGAATTATGATTAAAGCAGATATGGAAAAAGTTTTGATTCGAGGATATTGATTTGAATTATCTTCAAGAATATTCATCCTTTCTTAAATTACTTGCTGATGAAAGCAGTAAAATAATCAGGCAATACTTTCGAACTAAAATAAACTTCGAGCAGAAATCAGATGCATCTCCTGTAACGATTGCAGATAAAAAAGCAGAGGAAAAATTAAGAGAACTTATTTCTAAAAATTTTCCACATCACGGAATAATCGGAGAAGAATTTGGAAATGAAAATTCTGATGCAGAATTCGTGTGGGTTTTAGATCCGATTGATGGCACCAAAAGTTTTATTTGTGGTGCCCTTTCGTTTGGGACATTGATTGCACTTTTACATAATGGAAGACCAGTGCTAGGTGTCATCAATCATCCGATACTTGATGAATTTTTGATTGGAGATAATTCGATTACTCTATTAAATGAAGTCCCTGTAAATGTTAGTAATCAATCAGAACTCTACAAATCAGTTTTGCTTACCACCGATCATCTTAATGCAGAAAAATATTTGAATAAAGAAAAATTTAATCAACTTATAAACTCTGTAAATATATATCGTAACTGGGGAGATTGTTACGGATATTATTTGCTCGCAACGGGCTACGCAGATATAATGATTGACCCAATTATGTCTGTTTGGGATAAAATGGCTTTAATTCCAATTGTTCGTGGGGCAGGCGGAATTATCACAGACTGCGAAGGCAATTCACCTGAAAAAGGTACAAATATTTTAGCTGCAAATTCTTTTCTACATCAACAAGTGGTAAAATTTTTAACTTAATAAGTAAGCTATCAAAACCAAAACTGCTCCAATTAATGAAACCGGTTTTTTCTGAAATGATTTTCTGAATATAAGAATTGTAGTTATGATAAGAATTATGAAAATGATTAAGTAACTTAATGGAAACAGATTTTCAATTGGAGTAATTAAATGATTGATGTACTCATATTTATATGATAGATAAAGCGGATTGATTAAAAAAAGAAAAGTCAGCCAGATTACATCTGATAACAAAATGATTTTCTTAGCTTTCAAATTATCATTAAAGTAATCTAATCCAGTGCGGGTTATTAATATTAGACCTGAGAATAAAAATAACCAATGAAGGATCGCAAGCATTCGTGAAATTTTTCCAAAGAAAAAAAACTGTACAGTTGAATTTACAGGAATAATTCTCTCAGTTTCGTTTTTTCTAATCAACACCTTGTATTCAAAGGATTGTCCTGTCGTTTTACGCTCAAATGTAGTTTTATAAAAGCCATTAGATTTAATGAATGACAAAGTATCTCTGAAATTATTATTTAAGATAATCGCTTTCATATCTAAATCGTTTAAATCGGTTCTTATCATAATAGTATGAGATGAGCCATAAGCTTGTTTATCAAGTTTGTAAGTTATTTTTTCACCGTCAATGCTTATTGTTCCAGAGACAGGATAATTTTCAGAAAAGATAATTTTGAAGTAGCTAACAAGAAAAACTACGACAAATGTGGAAATCCAAAGAATAAAAGTTTTTTTCACGTAAATAAAATTAAACTAAAATTTCCACCTTGAGCCGAAATTAATTGAAAAATAATTAGATGAATTTGGCTTTAGTACACTGCTGAATTTGTAAGAAGAAAAACCAAATTCAAGAGAGCCAAGATCTAAACCCATTCCGAAAGAGAAACTACTTCCGTAATTTCCTCCGACAGAGACACCGGTTCTTATGTTTAATACTCTCCACGGTTTCCACTGTAAACCTAATGCTAATCTGAATTTTTTTGTATTCGATAAAACATCGTTAAAGCCCTTGTGTAAATCAATTGCAGCAATCAATTCACCGGGGAAAGATTTGAAGAAATGATTGACTTTTGTTGATATGCCTAAGTGCATAGCTGAGGGTAGTTGAGAGCTGATTACACCATCATATAACTGTGCGTCAGCTTTGATGGAATTTGAAAGCGAATCCAATTGCTTTTGATCAGTTATGTCCGTTAATAAAAATGCAGTATTTGATTCAAACTTTGCGACCTCTTTATCAAATTTAATGCTTCCTAAATCAGTAAAGGATATTCCAAATCTCCAGATTGAATCATAATCAACTGCAAAGCCAAAGTCTATTCCAATGCCACTACCAGCAGGGGTTAAAAATGGACTGATATTCAGATCAGATTTTTCATCATCATTTTCAAAAGAATATCTTAGACCAAAATCAGGAGAGAATGAACTATAAGCAAGAAAGTTTCCTTTGATTTCAATATCACTGTTTGGAAGAGTTTTTATCACTGATTCTACATTTTCAGTTTTAAAGTAAGCAAATCCTTTAATGATCTTTAATGATAAACCGAAAGAAATATCATTGAGTTTTAATTTAATTAAATCCGATAAAGTTCTTGAATAACTTATCGAATAATTTCTGTAATAAAGTAATGCAAGTTTTGAGTCATCAAAGTTGTAAATACTATTCAATGGATTACCATTCAAACCGATTTTAACAAGATCTTTCGGAATCTTAAATGAATATCCCAATATATCATCCATACTGAATGCGAAAGCACCGATTTTCTTATTATGAAAATACATAATACTCAAGTAGTTGATAGAGGTATTAAATGTAGCAGTACCACCTTTGTCGAGGAGATTATTTAAATCATTTTTATCCTCATCTGTGAGATAACGTGGCTCTTTTTTTCCATTAACATCTATTCCGCCGAAGTAATAGTTAAATTGTTCAAAAGTAAAAAACTCCTGACCTAAAAGAATTCCAATATTTGGAAACGGTAGAATAGTAGAAATTTCGAAATGTTTATCTTCTAAGCCATTAAAAAGATTTGCGGGATTTTTACCCAAAGAGTAAACACCACTACTTGTTGTAGTATAAGCATTCCCCATTGAAGAAGATGTAAAATCAGTTACACCATCAGATCCGCTAAGCTGTGCGAAAACAATTAAATTGCACGCAAAATAAATGAAGAATAACTTTTTCATTAATTTTCTCCCGAACTAATCTGATATTTAATCATACCGGAAAGTTTATACTGAAGAAAATCTTTTGCTCTTAATCTCACAAAAGGACCAAAAGTTGTCGGAGTACTATTATATGAATAAAGTGCAACATCAACCAAAATGTATTGAGCTTGTTCAACTAAAGTGATTATTTCGTTACTGTTCAACTCGATGAAAAAACCTTGCGTCTTGCCGGGCAAAATTGGTTTCCCGGTCTGATCTACCGAAGCAGGAGGTATTAAAATTCTATTATTACCATCAGAGGTTCTCAAATTAAATAAAAAGTTTTTGTTTTTATCCAAAAATTTAACTGACGATACGAAGCCAAGTCCGGAATAATTTTCGACATCGAACATCAGTCTTGCTGCCTTAGCTTTCTTAAGTTTATTTTTATCATCTTCAGAAAGATAACCATCTTTATTACCATTGCTAAAAAGATTGATGGTATCTGCATAAGACATATTTTTTAATGCGAACACCATCGGAGCAGAAATGTGAGCTGAATATTGAATCTTAGCATTATCAGAAACAGTTTGCTCCTGAATAGCAATATTACTTTTATCTAAGATGAAGCGGTTACCCATTTTAATGAACTTTGGTAGTTTGTTAATTAACTCCTGAAGGTTAGTATTATTTTTATCGAAAGTAAGAGATAATTTTTGTCCTGCGATCAGTTCTGTTCTCAAATAATTTAAATTATTAAATTTTATTCGTAGAGAATCGTAAATATTCCCGCTAGAGGATTTTTGATAGCCTAAGAATGTGAGTGAATCACTTATAATTTTAATATTGCTCAGATCACCAATCGTTTCGAGATTGACTTTGATTTTGAGATCTTCAAATCTGATGTTATTTCGAAAGTCTTTTAAGTCTTCACCGAAACCTGTCGAAAACTCACTCTCTTCATAAGGCAACTCTACTCGCTTGATTCGTCCAACTAATCTGGAAATAATTAGTTCATTATTAGCGATTGTTGTTGAGACATTGATAAGTACGGGATTTGAAGAACTAACTCTGCCGACGAATAAAAACCCGGGAGCTTCCTGAGACGTAAAATTTTCAAAGTCATTAAAACCAAGGATAGGTAATTCTTTATATCTATATTCACTTAAATTAAAATTGATATTTATTATGCTTCCGGCAGTGATAGAACCGGTGTAACGCATTATCTGATTATCGGATTTTCTCTTAAATCCGGGAATAATTATTTCATAGAAGCCATCTGCAGGAGTTAAATTTGTTAATCTTAGGTTAAAGAAGCCTCTTCTAAATTCTGCTTCAAGTAAGTGATATTCCGGATTGGGATTATAAATCAAACCGTTCGAAATTATTCCACCACCTGTATTTCCGTAAAGATATAATGTGTCCGATGAAATGTTGAAAGGAATTTTTATCGAATCAGTTATTTTTACGGATGAATTCAAATCTTCAATAACTACAAAATATACGCTGTCATTATAATAGTCTGTCCCTTGATATAAAGAATCTCTTAGAATTATGTTTGAATTGTTTAATGAATCAACCAAATCTCTGATAAAATATTTTCCGGATTTAATTGGAAGATTCAATTCACTGTCCCACGTCGGGAATAGTACTTCATCAGGTAATTCAATACATCCACTGATGAGAGTGATATAAATCAATGATAATATCTTTTTAATCATATTTAATAAAAAATAATTTGCTTTATTGGTAAAATTAGTTAAGTCTAATTAGCAATTCAATAAACAATTTAAAAGGAGTCAGTTCTATGAAAAAACTAACATTAACTTTTCTGCTCCTTCTCATCCTATCCGGTTATGATAGTTTCTTTGCTCAAAATTATGGGATTTCAGTTAAGGGCAGTACACTCGGATTTGGAATTGAAGCAATGCGTTCATTCTCTCCCAATTTGAATGCAAGAGTAGGTTTCGCTGTTTTTGGCTACAGTATTAAAGGTGGTGGGGGTTCTACGGATGATTATTCTTATAATGCAAAACTTAATTTAACCGGAATAAATATCCTTGCAGACTATTTTCCTTGGCAAACAGGACTGCGAGTAACAGCAGGATTTTTAATTAACCTTAACAAAGTTACTACTGAAATGACTCCTTCAAAGACTTATACTGTGGGTGGTGATCTTTATACTCCGGATGTTTTAGGTAAAATGAATGCTGAAATAAAGTTCAACAAAATTGCACCTTACATTGGTATTGGGTTTGGAAATCCATTAGCTGAAGGAAAGAAATTAGGATTCACCTTTGATATGGGTACTATGTATCACGGTTCTCCAAAAGTTGATTTATCAGCAACGGGATTGATTGAACCATCAGCTTCACCAGATCAAGAAGAAAAATTAGCAGATAACATAAGTTGGTTTAAGTGGTTTCCTGTCGTTTCATTTGGTCTAACATATAAATTTTAATTTGAGAGGAAGATATGAACAATAAATTAATTATTTTGTTTTTCATAGCCGGATTGATAGCGTTTTTACCTATCAGTTGTGATATTAAAAATCCTGTAGAAGGAATACAGGTTAAAATTAAAAACATTCCCAGAACAACAACAATTAGAATTCAGTTTATTGAAACCAATACTGGTAGGGTTGTTTCTACTCCACTTTCAATTAAATTCGCTGGTAAAGACAAGAACAATATTATTTCAGATGTGAATGTTCTAATAACTGAAATGAACGTTAAAGAAGGAATTGCATATTTTGCAATAAAAGATAATCTTCAGCCAAGTGTTCAAAAGCCCGTAGAGTTTACAGTGATTGTTCAAGGAAGTGGGTATTTGAGCACATCTCAAAATATTTTAGTAACCAGCCCTGGTTCTAAAGCATATATGATAAATGGAGATTATCTGGCACATTACCACCAGGTGTAAGTTCAAACTCCACAAATCTTGGCGATGTTCCTTCCACAGGAACAACAAGCACGATAATTGCTAGCTCTGGCGGAACAATTTCAGCTTCTATCACTATTCCTGCGGGTACAGTATTAAGAAGTGCATCGGGAACACCTTTATCCGGACCTTTAACTTCAGAAATAACATATTTTAATGCAACCAGTCGTGGTGCTATCTCTTCATTCCCTGGCGGATTTACAGTAAATGCTCAAGGTAGTGGAACAGGCGGATTTGTAACAGCTGGTTTTGCTTCTATCAATATGAGAGTTGGAAACACTTCTGTTGAGCAATTCAGTCAGCCAGTTTCTGTTCAAATTGGAATTAAACCTAATACAAATAATCCAATAACAGGTACAACTGTTAGAGCAGGAGATGTGATTCCTCTGTGGAGTTACGATGAAAATAATGGTAATTGGAAATTTGAAGGTAATTATACTGTGAACTCAAAAATTGGTTTAGGCGGTAATCAAGAATTATTTATTAAAAAAGATGACGTTACACATTTATCATGGTATAATCTTGATTGGTTTTTTAATAGCTGTTATCAATCAGCTACATTCAATATTGTCGGAGGGTGTTGGCATTATCTATTTTGGTATTTGGAGTATGCAAATGGTCAGGGTTACATTGGTTCTGGTTATGTTTTTGGTGCAGACCCAACTCTAAAATTTATAAATGCACCAGCGAACATTCCGGTAAAATTATTATTTTTCTCAAACTTAAATGATTGGTAAAATTACTATTATAATAATAACCAAAGTGGGTTAGTTGGTTCGATTACAGTTCAGAATTTATGTCAATCGAATCAAACCTATAATGTTCCTGTTAACGTTCAAGGTGGAGGTCAGGATATAAATGTAACTGTTCGTGGAAGATGCCCAAATGGAAATATTATTGATCAAGGTACTCTTGACTTAGAAATATTTAAAGATGGTTTCTGGCAATTCGCAGGCAGAATAGTAAATGGTCAGATTTTATTGAGATGTTTACAGATTGGTCAATCTTATCAATTCAGAGTATATTATGATGGAGTTTACTATACACATACACAAACTATTACTTCAAATAATATGTTGGTAGAATTTCAACTACAACAGGGTAATCAACTTTGTAATTAGTTTATTTTTAGGGGCTGCGATTGAGCAGCCCTTTTTTATTTCAGTTGTAAATTCAGATTGAACTCGTCAAATGTTGGATTCTTACTAAAACTTATCTTCATCAATACTAACTTTAATTACTTCTCCATATTTGGAAACAACTCTTTCAATTTCTGAGGCATTACCAATAATAGTGAATTGAAGGTTTTCTTTCGGGAAATATTTTTGAATTATTTGGTTTGTTTCTGAAACAGTCAAAGAATTTATGTTTTCTTCAAAGTCATTTATGTAAGAATCATCTAATCCATAAATAAATTTTTGAACAAAGAATGAAGCAAGCTGATTACTTGTTTCATAATTAGGTGGAAACTGTCCCTTGATGTAATTCTTTGCTGAAGTTAATGTGGCTTCATCAATTCCTTTTTCAAAAAGACGGTTATAAGTTTTTATTGCCAAATCAATTGCTGCTTCAGTGTTTTTCGTCTGAGTGAAACTCGACATGGCAAAAGTACCAGCAAATCTATATGAAGCAAATCTGCTCCTTGCACCATAAGTTAATCCTGCATTAACTCTTAGCTCATCATTCAACCATGATGTAAAACGCCCGCCAAGAATTGTGTTTATGACTTCAATTTTTATTTTATCGTCATTACTCATTGGAATTCCATTTCCGCCAATCATAAAAGTAGTTTCAAAAGAATTGCTTTTATCAATTAGATAAACTCTCGGTTTGTTAAAAGATTTTTGCTGATAGCGAATGTCGTAAACAAGTCTATCGGATTGAGGATTCCAATTAGCAAATACAGATTCAATTTTATTTTTCATCTCTTTCGAGTTGAAATCTCCAACGATTACCAAAGCTGAATGCTCCGGATGATAATTCTGTTCATAAAATGACCGAATCATCTCAGGAGTAATTTTTTCAATAGTTGATTTTAATCCTTGTGGTGGATTTGAATAAATGCCCTCGGCGAAAATTAAACGATTGAAGTAATAGCTAATTATTGAGCGAGGACTTTCTTTTGCCTGCTCAAGTTCAGCAATCCATCTTTGTTTTCTTTTAATCACTTCCTGTTCATCGAATTTTGGTTTTAGGATTACTTCACTGAATACATTAAAAAGCTGATCAAAATATTCTTTCATCACTGTAGAACTTACTATGCTGAAATCGTAGCCAGCATCAGATGAAAGTTCACTTCCGTAAAAATTAAAAGTCGAATCAATCTGTGACTTTGAAAAACTTGCAGTACCGAATTTCAATGCCTCTGCTGTAAATGAAGCCAAACCGAAATTTTCTCCATCTTTAATTGAACCAGCATTAACAGTAAATGATAGTGAAATCAATGGCGAATTTCTTTTTTCAAGAAGGTAAATCGTTAAGCCATTTTGCAGATTATAAGTTTCATATTTGGGTAGTTTAAATTGAGCATTCATAATTGTAGATAAGATTAAAATTGTTAATAAAGTTTTCACTTTTCTTCCTCCGTGAATAAAATTCCGACAGTCCTGTTCTCTTTGTTAAAATATTTTTTCGCAACCAATTGTATTTGTTCTTTTGTAACTTTTTTGAAATCATCAGGAGCGGAAAATAATTTTTTGAAATCTCCGAAGAAGAGTTCGTAAGTTCCGATTGTGTTTGACATTCCATTTATTGTTTGTGTAGTTCTGTAGAATTCCATCAGTTTCTGATTTTTAACTTTTTGTAATTCGGAATCAGTAATTCCATTCTCAATAATTTTATCAATTTCCTGATAAATTGCATTTTCTAACTGGCTTGATTTTATTCCATCATTAGTGATTGCATAAAAATAGAATAAAGTCGGATCAAAAGCTTTTGGATAGTAAGTGCCAATTTCGATTGCAAGTTGCTGCTCTTCAACAAGAGATTTGTACAATCGCGAAGAAGAACCATTTGAAAGAACATCATTTAATAATTCCAAAGCATAATAATCTTCACTTCCTGTCTGAGGCACGTGATAAGTAATTAAAAGATATGGTGTTGGCACTTCACGTTTTACAAAAACTCTTCTTTCTCCTTTTTGTTCTGGTTCGACAGTGTGAATTTTCCTTGGCTCTGGTCCTTTGGGAATTGATTCAAAATATTTTTCAGCAAGCTTTTTTACTTCATCAAGTTTAACATCTCCACTTATAACAACCAAACAATTATTTGGTGCGTAATAAGTATGGAAGAAATTCTGTAAATCAGCTTTAGTCCAGTTTTTTATATCAGATTCCCATCCAATCACTGGCCACATATAAGGATGCGTAGTAAAAGCCGTTGCTTGAACTGTCTGCCAAAGTTCCTCCATTGGATTGTTTTCAAGACCGGTATTTCTTTCAGAAAGAATTACTCCTCTCTCGCTTTCAATCATTTTATCATCAAAATTCAAATCTCTGATTCTATCCGATTCAAGATCGAAAATAACTTCAATTGCAGAACTCGGAAACCAATCTGTGTAAGCGGTAATGTTTTCAGTAGTGTAAGCATTATTCGAACCGCCGTTTGCTTCCATTACTCTGTCAAATTCTTTAGGTCCGTATTTCTTAGCTCCGTTGAACATCATATGTTCAAAGAAGTGAGATATGCCTGTAATACCAATCTGTTCATTTCTCGAACCGACTTTGAAAAATAAGTACATATTTGCATTAGGGATTGAATGATTTTCATAAACTAAAAATTTCATCCCGTTTTTAAGTGTAAATGATTTAATTTCTTCCACTTTAACCTGCGCCTGAATTGTTATTGAAATAAAAATTATGATAAAAAGTTTTTTCATTCTTGTTCCTGAATAATTTATAAATGCAGGATAAAAATACTATTAACATTTCAGAATTATTGAATAGAAAACTAAAACCTTTTCTTCAATTCTTTTTCAACTATTACTAACATTATAACTACAACCAAGGTTATTATGAAAGTAGCTAAAACGACTTCATATTCGGTTTTTGAGAAAGAAATGTTTTTAAGGATTATCGCAAGGAAGCATAAACCTATGCCGAATTTCAGCATAATTTTCGCACTGAACTTTTGAGCAAACTCCCAAGCCTCATTAGATTTCATTGAGTTTTTTGTTCGATAACCGTAAAGTGAATTAATCTTTTTGGGTGGGAATTTTATCTGAACTAATGCAGCTATTATGAAAATTATTCCGGTTAAAAAGTTTACGAGAAAAATTGGTTTCTTTAATAATTCAATCATACTATTTACTCAATTTAAGAATTCTAAATGCACCAATTATAACAATTATGAAAACTATTGAACCGACTATTAAATCAGGTACTTGCGAATTTAGAAGAAGTACGAATATTCCTGCAACGATTACTCCAATATTTATTATCACATCATTCGAAGTAAAAATCATGCTTGCTTTAATATGTGCTTCATTGCTTTTTGATTTTTGTAGTAAATAAAGACAAACTCCATTAGCAATTGCAGCAAAAAAGGAAATTATAATCATCAACTTAAAGTCAGGAATTTGCTCAAGCCCTAAAAATCTTCTTAGCACTTCAATAAAACCAATAACAGCAAGAGATAGTTGAAAAATTCCAGCAAGTAGAGCCACTTTCTTTTTGCGTCCTCTGCTTGAACCAACCGCATACAAACTTATTCCGTAAACGAAGGCATCTGCAAGCATATCAAGACTGTCTGCTACCAAACCCATCGAATTAGAAATTAAGCCGAAAATTATTTCAATTAGAAAGAAAGAAAAGTTAATTGCCAATACAAACCAAAGAATTTTTCGTTGTTGGAAAACCTTATCTTCTCCAACATCAAGTTCTTCTTCCGAAATTGAAATTAGCTTTGCATCAAGATTTAGTTCATCAATTGATTTTTCTATTTCATCTGAATTTCCAAAATGATAAACAAATAATTTTCTCTTCTGTAAATCGAACTCGAGTTTGATAATTTGTTCAAAATCATTCAGTTTTATTCTAATCAGATTTTCCTCAGAAGGGCAATCCATTTTTGAAATTTCAAAAGTTGTTTTGTTAATCTTCATCCGACCAAACGATTATTTAAAATAGAACTCTTAAAGTTTTTGTTTTGTTTGGTTTAAAAATCGAGAAAGGAAAGTTCAAATGAAAAAAATATTTCATTCTGCTGATTCGCGTGGAAGTTTTGATTTTGGCTGGTTAAAAACAAATCATTCATTCAGCTTTGGTCATTATTTTAATCCAGAGAAAACAAATTTTGGAATGCTTAGAGTTCTAAATGATGATTTTGTTGAAGGAGGAAAAGGTTTTAGCACGCATCCGCATAAAGATATGGAAATAATAACAATTCCATTAGCAGGAGCTTTAGAGCATCAGGATAGTACAGGCGGAAGAGGAGTGCTTTATCCAAATGAGGTTCAAGTTATGTCTGCTGGTAAAGGCATTGAACATTCTGAATACAATCATTTAAAGGATGAAACATCGAACTTTCTGCAAATATGGATTTTCCCTGATAGAAAAGGTCATCAGCCGAGATATGATCAAAAATATTTTGATGAAGAAGAGAGAAAAAATAAATTTCAGCTTTTAGTCTCACCTGAAAAAACTAATGGAAATTTATGGATTAACCAAAACGCATTTATCTCGCTTGCCGAACTTGATGAAACAAAAGTTATCACTTATGAAATGAAATCTGAAAATCATGGAATCTATTTGTTTCTCATCTCAGGTGAATTGGAAGTAGAAGATAATCTACTTACAAAAAGAGACGCGATCGGAATTTGGGAAACCGATAAAGTTCAAATCAAAGCAAATAAAAATTCATTCTTCCTTTTGATTGAAGTGCCTATGAGTCAGTAAATCATTCAAACACAGCTTCAAATTTTGCAAGAGGAGCCATTTTAGCTTTGTTCAAAGAAAGAATATTATCTTTAATTGCATAATTATCTGTTCTGTCCAAAACTCTGTAAAGTTCTGTTTCGAGTTGAAGGTCAGGGCAAGTCATTAAAGTTGAAGCCATCTTAGAAAATGAAACTCTGTTTCCTTCCTGAAGATTGAAAGAACCCCAAAAGTTATTGCAACCACC
>CAKZLD010000051.1 GCA_937125135.1 uncultured Ignavibacterium sp. | reverse complement strand
TACTTATACTGCGTGTATTATTTACCTAAGGAACATATATATGCACGCAGCTGCATATGTATATTCAAATTTCTTTTATTTTCTTCAAAATTCCTAATATTTAATTTAAAGATATTTCAATGCATATATATAATCTTCAAAACATTCAATCTAACGGACTCTTAACGCCAAGTCCTTTGTTGAGCTTGAGATGAAATAATTGTTGTTTTTATCCATCCTATATAAGCTTCTTCTGTTTCTTGGTTATAGTGAGTTTTGCGTAGTTTGGTTCTCACTTGGTTGAGTGGTTTAGCTTGCGGATTTTCTGAGGTGCCGCTTATATTGGAAAGTTTTTTGTTTATTTCAAACAGATAATATCTCCTCAAGTTTTACTATCCAAACATAAATCAGTTGGGTAATTTTGTCAGGAAAAATTCTAAAAGAATCAGTCGTTAATCAATTTAATGATTTTCGTGCTTGCATCTGGTATTTAGTTACAAGAGCGAAAATGGATTAGGTTCCATGTTCGTGAAGGAAATCGTAATTTCCAACCATCATAAAAATCGACATCCAACTCAATCAAACTTGATCCAGTTTCGAATTATTTTATAATAATAACCAGTCAATACCTGGCAGAAACATAATAATGCCGATTACAACACTGATTTTTGCAAAGTAAATCTGTGCAAAGTCTAAGGCAGCTTTGGATTACTTTGATCAAGTGGTTTTGTAACCTTGAAGTGGGTTGATATTTCTCAGAAGAAATTTTATTTGAATTAATTTCACAATAAAGGAATGTCAATCCACACGAACAAAGAATTCTAACGCGTTAACTTTTAATATTTTCATTTACAGTTAATAATTATTTAATGAACTAAGATACTTTGTTAAATAGGTTGATTGATGTTTAAGTTTATATTGCATTATATATCTTGGATGCTCAAGCACAATAATTTTTTTGAAGAAATTGTGTTTATTATTTAATTGAGAAAAATACTCGGCATTCTTCTTTCCCAGAACAATCGCTAAATCGTTTCTTGCCCCGAATGAAATTTGTTTTTTTATGTTAAGATAAATGTCATTGCGAAGATTTTCAGCGAGTGATTTGCTGTCATAATAATTATAATTTTTTCCATTACAGATTAAAGCAAAGGGAAAAAGTGCAGTAAGAAAAAATCTGGAATAAAATTTTTCTGTTCCGCCGTAAAAATCTATCAGAGTATAAAAAAACCTACTGGACAATTCTCTTCTGTTGCCCAAATTATTTTTTATACCGCAGCTTTCTCTCAAAGCAACAGGATCAGTAAATGTAATTCCCGTAAGCCCACCCCCAAATCTGCCCGGGTTTATTCCGATAATAAAAATTCTTTCGTTGTCATCATTAAAAAATTTTTTGAAAAACTCTCTTACGATTCTTCTGACTTCCTGAGATTTGTATGGATTGATTATTTGAACATTTTCAATTTCTTTACAATAGTTTTTTAATCCTGTAAAATATTTAATTGCCTTGTCTGCAAACGTCACAGAATTATTCATTCCTTATAAAACGATTGAGTTTATTTTATTTAACTGGATATTATGGCTCGGTGATTTTTCCTTCATCACTCAGTAAAATGTGTAAAGAATCATTTTGCAAAATTCTTTTGATGTTGCGTGATTCACCATTAACAACTACGCTATCAAGCACTAATCTTATCCCGTGACTGTAATCAACATAATTCTCTGTATGTCCATCGTAAAGTGGTTGTATGGGAACACCATTTAATTTATGCCAACCATAAATTACAACTCTGCCGGTAACAACATTACCATAAATTTTATTTGAAATAACAACATCTTTTTTATGTCCTGCAACAAGTTCGCCCAATGGAAGAGAATCTATAACAGCCATTCGTTGCTGCCAGACTCTTTGATTATGTTCCCAAAAGATCGGAACTGTTGTCATTGCAGGGTCTGGTGAAATTGGTGCTGGTTCAAGTTTTACTTTTGCATTCTTCCAAATTTCGTTAACCAGCTTTTTTGTTGGCAGAGTGCAATTTAAATTGTTACATATTCTTTGTGCGAGAATAGGTGTCATTGGGATGAGGAAGTAATCTGAATCACTTCCTACCGCAAAATAATCTGGCATTACAAAAAAAGTTACATTATAGTTTATGTTGTTGATGGTTTGATTAAAAGTAATTGGAACAAAATTTCTCTGGAAATCAGGGATGTTTCCACTCATAATCTTTTCATAAATAAAGTTCTCTCTGTCAGATAGTGATAAGTTCCAGACTGCCTTTACAATTTGACTTCCGGTTAATGCTTTTGCAGAACGAAGCAGAAGATGAATTGTTTGTGGAAAACACAGAGCGGCAGAAAGGAAAAAAATCAAACAGGCGATTGAGTTTTTAATCATTGTGAATTTATACAATAATATTGAAATCGTATAAATAAGAGTTAACTTCTTTTCCGTCAATTAAAGGGTTTGTAATTAAACCATTCATTTATACTGATTTAACTGTCATATCAATTTATTGTTTAATGTCTCGAGTTAAATTCTTCCGGGGATTAACCTTTTTCAAAATCTTCTTCCAGTCAATTCCATTTGCTTTTGTTATGATGGTTTTGCTTTTTTACAATAAATCATTAAGGTAGACTATATTTTTTGTCAATTAAATAACATAGATTTGCAACGTTTATAAGACAATTTTTAAATTGATTTAATTAAATAAAGTAAGTAAGTTTTTGTTGTCATTGAAATATAGCAAAAAAATTTTTTTGGATTTTAATTTTCTGTTTGGAGATTTACGTAACAACTATAAATTAGCTTCAAAAATTTTTAAGATTATTTTGGAGATTAATAAGAATGGAAATGAACGATTTAAATTTTTTAGAAGTAAAAGAAAGCGAAATTAACAATTCATACTGGCGAGTTATTGCCGATGAAAAACTTGCAGATAAAAGTCCTGCTGATGACGATTTTGAAAATTATGATGATGAAGAAGAAGATTATACCGATGATGACTTATATATTGATGAAGAGGAAGAAGAAAATTTCTTTGTTGATGAAGACGATGACCTTGATTCAGCGGATGATTTTAATATTGATGAAGATTTTAATATTGATGAAGTTGAGGAAGAAGATGATTTTTTGGATGACGACGAAGAAATAACTTAAATTCACTATAGCGTAAGATCCCTCAATCTTACACTCACTCATACTTTAAATTTTTTAATAAACTAAGTAAAATTTTTCAACAGAAAATTTTTCACATAATCACTTACACCATCTTCTAAAGAAGTAATTGATTTGTTATATCCTGCGGTTCAGATTTTGTCTGGATTCGTTTCGGAAAAGTATTGATACTTTTCTGCGAGATGTTATAAACACGGTTTTGGAGTATTTTTCAGAGTTTTAAGTCCAATAGAGAGCATAATTTAATATCGTGAGATAGCAAGAAAGTGATTGAAAATTTTAATTAAAAAGAAACAAGAGATTGGTAAACATTATTTCATAAATTGACAATTATTGCAAAAACATTTACACCTCTTATGGTCCTACTTCAGATGCATTTGCATTTTATGCTTTCTTAAATCAGAGTTTATGTT
>CAKZLD010000050.1 GCA_937125135.1 uncultured Ignavibacterium sp. | reverse complement strand
TAGGCTTTAGCCGAACACAAATTCTTTGTTATGTAGATGTCTAAACCAATTCATTTTATTTTACACATTTATAAATTTTTTACAAAATAATTATTTGATTCTTGACATTCCAACTGATACAACCTAATTTTGCTCAAAAATTTTTTGGATTTAATGTTAACAGAATTCGGCAAAGTTTTCATTTTCATTTTAGTTGCAATTTTATTTGTAATTGTAGCTCTTGTTGTTGCTAAACTAATAAGACCTCACAGACCTACCCACGAAAAACTTACAACTTATGAATGTGGTGAAAACCCTGAGGGTTCACCTTGGGTTAAGTTTAATATTCGATTCTATGTTGTTGCATTAATCTTTTTAATTTTTGATGTTGAAGTTGTTCTTCTAATCCCTTGGGCTGTTGTGTATAAAGATTTCGGTTTAACAGGTTTTATCGCTGGTTCATTTTTCCTGCTTCTTCTTGCTTTGGGAATGGCTTATGAATGGCGTAAAGGAGATTTAGAATGGGATAGACCGAAACCGAATATTCCAAAAATTTCTAAACAAGAATCTATTACTGAAAAAATTCCTGAAAGTGTAGAAGTTTAATGGGATTATTAGACAAAGAATTTTCTGACGGAAATATCCTCATTACAACAACTGAAGACCTTTTCAATTGGGCAAGATTATCTTCGCTTTGGCAAGTTGGATTTGGATTAGCTTGCTGTGCAATAGAGATGATGGCTACTTCAGCTTCTCATTATGACTTCGATAGATTCGGTGTAATTCCTCGTCCATCACCTCGTCAATCTGATGTGATAATTGTTTCTGGTACTGTTACATTAAAAATGGCTTTACGTGTCAAAAGACTTTACGAACAAATGCCCGATCCTAAATATGTGATCTCAATGGGAAGTTGCTCCAACTGTGGCGGACCTTATTGGGAGCACGGCTATCACGTTCTTAAAGGAGTAGATAGAGTCATTCCTGTTGATGTTTATGTCCCTGGTTGTCCTCCACGTCCTGAAGCACTTTTAGAAGGTTTGCTAAAACTTCAGGAAAAAATCAGATATGAATCAATAACGAAGAAAAAAAATGAAGTCGTTTGAAGAAATAGTCGAAATTCTTAAAAATTATTTTTCTGATACTTCAATAGAACCAAAATCAGATGTAAAATTCGAACCTTATATAATTATTCCACCACAAGAAATTGATAAAGTTTGTCTCTTCCTTCGAGACAATTCAGAACTGTATTTTGATTCACTTGTAAACTTATCTGCTGTTGATGATTTCAATGGACAGAAAATAAAAGATGAACAAGGAAATGAAATTATGCAAGGTGGAACGATGAGTGTTTACTACCATCTTGAATCAATAAAATATAGACATAAACTTTTATTAAGAGTTATAACAGAAAGAGACAATCCGGTTGTTAATTCAGTTACTTCTGTTTGGAATTCTTCTAATTGGCACGAACGAGAAGCTTTTGATTTATTCGGAATAAAATTTCTCAATCATCCTGATTTGAGAAGAATTTTAATGCCCTATGACTGGGAATTTGGATATCCATTAAGAAAAGATTATCAGAATCCGGAATTTTATCAGGGAATGAAGGTTCCTTACTAGTATGTCTGTAAGAACTGAAGAAATGGTTTTGAACATGGGACCTCAGCATCCGTCAACTCACGGAGTGCTAAGACTTGAGCTAACCTTAGATGGCGAAATTATTACTAAGGTTGTTCCTCATATTGGTTATCTTCATCGCTGCTTTGAGAAACATTGTGAAGTAATGAGCTATCCACAAGTTATTCCTTACACCGACAGGATGGATTATCTTGCTGCAATGGGAAATGAATTAGGTTATGTAATTGGAGTTGAAAAACTTCTTAGAATTCAGGTTCCTGAGCGTGTTGAATACATTCGAGTAATTATGGCAGAACTTCAACGTATTGCTTCACACCTCGTTGCAATCGGAACATACGGAGCAGATATTGGGGCATTTACTCCTTTCCTTTATTGCTTCCGAGATAGAGAAAGAATTCTTAATCTTTTTGAAATTACTTGTGGTGCAAGATTACTCTACAACTATATCTGGGTTGGCGGTTTATCACACGACTTACATCCTGATTTTGTAAGACTGACCAAAGAATTCATAAAAGAATTTAAACCAAATTTAAGAGAACTAAATAATCTTTTAACCTATAACAAAATCTTCATTGACCGCACAGCCAATGTGGGAATTCTTCCATTGGAAACAGCAATAAATTTTGGAGTCACTGGTCCGATGCTCAGAGCAAGCGGATTGAAATGGGATTTGAGAAAAGATGATACTTACTCTGTTTATAATAAATTTGATTTCGATATTCCTATTGGTGAAGGTAAAATGGGAACGGTCGGAGATAGCTGGGACAGATATTATGTTCGGGTTTTGGAAATGGAAGAAAGTCTGAAAATAATTGAGCAGGCAATTGAAACTTTACCTGATGGTGATGTAACTTCTGCAATTCCCAAAAAAATAAAACCACCTGTCGGACACGTTTATTCACGCGTTGAAAACCCGAGAGGTGAACTTGGTTATTTCATAATTAGTGATGGTTCAACTTCTCCATTCAGAGTAAAAGTTCGCGCTCCTTCTTTTGTAAATCTTCAGATAATGGATGAATTGTGCCGTGGTCATTTGGTTGCAGATGTGATCGCGATTCTTGGAAGTGTTGATATAGTTTTAGGTGAGGTTGACAGATGATTTACGATTTTTTAAATGATTTAACCGGAAGCCCATTTATAGCTGGCACAATCACTGCATTGTTACCTTTATTTGCATTCATTCTTCCATTTGCTCTTTTTGCAGTTTTGTTGGAAAGAAAAGTTGCTGGTCATATGCAAGATAGATTAGGACCAATGAGAGTTGGCTATCACGGAATTCTTCAAACTGTTGCTGACATAATTAAACTCATTCAAAAAGAAGATATCATTGCACGAAATAATGATAAACTACTTTTCAACATCGCTCCTGTTTTAACTTTTGCGGGAAGTTATGCGGCATTTGCTGCTATTCCGTTTTCAAGTGTTTTTTTAGGTGCTAATATTGACTTAGGAATTTTTTATATAATTGCTGTTACCGGATTAGTTGTTGCAGGAATATTAATGGCTGGCTGGGCTTCAAATAATAAGTATTCTTTACTCGGTGCGATGCGTTCCGCTGCACAAATAATTAGTTATGAAATTCCAACTATTCTCGTTGTTCTTTCTATTGTAATGCTTACAGGCACAATGAGTTTATATGATTTATCTGAAAGTCAAACCAGTTACTTTTGGAATTGGTATTTGCTTGGCGGTCCTGAATTTGAAATTCAAAAGTTTCTACTTATTCCGTTTATGTTAATTGGATTTTTAATTATTTACATCAGCACTTTAGCAGAAGTCAACCGAACTCCTTTCGATATTCCTGAAGCTGAGTCAGAACTCGTGAGCGGTTATCATACTGAATATTCAGGGATGAAGTTTGCAATGTTCTTTCTTGCAGAATATGCGAATATGTTTGCTGTTTCTGCAATTGTAGTAGCTTTATTTTTAGGTGGTTATCAATCACCATTTGGATATCTTGGAAATTTATTGAACATCAATTGGCTTATTCCTTTGGAACAATTTTTCTGGTTTACATTTAAAGGTATTTTCTTTGTCTTTGTTCAAATGTGGTTGCGATGGACATTACCTCGTTTGCGTGTTGATCAACTTATGGCTGCAAGTTGGAAGTATCTTATTCCAATTGCATTTTTTAATCTACTAATTATAGGAATAATTTCAATTTTATAATGAGAGCTTATTTTAATAATATATTCACAGCTTTGATTACAATATTCGTTGGAATGAAAGTAACGCTGAGACATTTATTTACGCCTTCTGTTACTATTCAATATCCTGATGTTAAACTACCCCTGCCTGAAAGAGAGAGAAACAGATTGTATGTGAATATGGATGATTGTATCGGTTGTGATCAGTGTGCAAGAGCTTGTCCGGTTAATTGTATAGAAATTGAAACTGTAAAATCTCTTCCGGGTGAAGACTTGGGCAAAACTTCCAATGGCAAAAAGAAAGCTCTTTGGGTAACAAAGTTCACAATAGACTTTGCGAAATGCTGCTATTGTCAGCTTTGTGTTTTTCCCTGCCCAACTGAGTGTATTTATATGACAGATGTTTATGAGTTTTCTGAGTATGATAGAAATAATTTGATTTATGACTTCGCAACTCTTACTCCACAGGAGCGACAAGAAAAAATAGAAAATTTCAGAAAGTTTTCTGAAGAGAAAGAAAAACAGAAAGCCAAAACAGATAAAAGTGAATAGATTATGAATACTTATGACTTGATATTCTACTTATTTGCAGCCGTAACAATTCTTTCGGCTTTGATGGTAGTTACTCACAAAAATATAGTTCATTCTGCTTTTTATCTTTTATTTACATTTTTTGGTGTTGCTGGATTGTATGTTCTGCTTGCTGCAGATTTTATTGCAATCGTTCAACTGATTGTTTATGTCGGAGGAATTTTAATCTTGTTACTTTTTGGAGTGATGTTAACAAATAAAATTACAAATGTCGAAATCAGAACAGGAACAATAAATTTAGTGCCTGCTGTAATTGGTGTCGGGCTTTTTGCTGGAGCTTTATTGGCTTCTGTTGTTAATTCACCTTGGAAGATTAAAAATCCTGAACATACGGTTCCAACGACAAAATTATTGGGTACTCTTTTATTACAAGAATATCTTCTGATTTTTGAACTGTTAGGTATAGTTCTTTTAATCGCACTTATCGGTGCAGCATCAATTGCGAGGAAATAAAAATGACTGTTGGCTTAACACATTTTTTAATTGTTAGTACTCTTTTGTTTTCGATGGGTTTGTACGCAATAATAACAAGAAAAAATGCAATAATGGTTTTAATGGGTATTGAATTGATTCTTAATTCAGCAAATATAAACTTTGTTGCATTTTCAAGATTTGGGAATTTTGGTTATTCAGGTCAGCTTGTTGCTTTGTTTGTAATAGTACTCGCTGCTGCTGAAGCTGCAATAGCACTGGCAATTGTTCTAAATATTTATAAAAATTTATCCACTGTTAATGTTGATGAAATAGATAATCTGAGAGATTAAATGCACGAATCATCTTTGATAAACATATCGCTTTTTATACTGTTCCTTCCATTGCTGGGTTTTGTAATTACTTTACTACTTGGTAAAAAAGTAAAATCAATTTACATTTTTGAGAATCTGATTATCATCATAACTTTTCTTTCATCAGTTTACCTTCTTTTTTCTAAACTTTCATATTTCAGAACAGAAAAAATCAATGCTGAATTAGAGTGGTTTGGTTTCAATAATATAATCAACGGAACAACGCTTTCAATCAATCTTGGCTTTATGATTGATAACATAACTGCAATTATGCTTTTTGTTGTTGCTTTGATTAGTATGCTTGTTCATCTCTACTCGATTGAATACATGAAAGGCGATGAAAGATATAACAGATATTTTGCTTATCTGGGAATATTCACTTTTTCTATGAATGGAATTGTTCTGACAAACAATATTCTGATGATGTATATTTTCTGGGAATTGGTTGGATTGTCATCTTATCTACTTATCGGATTCTGGTTTGAAAAGAAAACTGCTGCTGATGCTGGGAAAAAAGCTTTCATCGTCAACAGAATCGGCGATATTGGAATGTTTGCAGGAATTTTAATTCTTTTCTTTACTTACAATACTTTTTCATTCGATAAAATATTCTCATCTATCGGCTCTGGAATTCTTCCATTCAACAGTGATTTCTGGTTAACAATAACAGGAGTTTTATTATTCTGTGGTGCAATTGGAAAATCAGCTCAATTCCCTCTTCACGTTTGGCTTCCTGATGCAATGGAAGGTCCTACACCTGTGAGTGCTTTAATACACGCTGCTACAATGGTTGCTGCCGGTGTTTATTTAGTAGTAAGAATATTCGGTTTACTTACTGCCGATGCAATGTTGTTTATCGGAATTATCGGAATGTTATCCGCATTTATTCCTGCAACAATTGCTTTGACTCAAAACGATATTAAAAAAGTTTTAGCTTACTCTACAGTTTCACAATTGGGCTATATGATAATGGCTTTGGGAATTGGTGCTTATCAGTTTGCATTTTTTCATTTAGTAACTCACGCATTTTTCAAAGCTGCTTTGTTTTTAGGCTCTGGCTCCGTAATTCACGCAATGCACCACGAACAGGATATTCAGAAAATGGGCGGACTAAGAAAGAAAATGCCTTTGACATACTGGACTTTTATAATTTCTTCTCTAGCAATCTCCGGTATTCCGTTGACATCTGGATTTCTAAGTAAAGATGGAATAATTGCAAGTAGTCTTGCCTTTTCAGATTTAACTGGACATTATTTATTCCCGATTTTCAGTCTCGTTGTTGCATTCTTAACTGCATTTTACATGTTCAGACTAATTATTATCACATTTCACGGAAAGCCAAAAGATGAGCATAAATTTGAACACGCACACGAATCTCCATTTTTAATGGTGATGCCTTTAGTTGTTTTAGCAACTTTATCAATCTTTATTTGGTACACACCAAATCCAATTAATTCAGAACAAGGTTGGTTTTTATCAAAGTGGATTGAAAAACCTGTATTACATACTCCTGATAAAACCAGATTCGATTTTATGAAAATGGGAAATATTGAATCGAATCTGTCTCACAGTTATATCGAATCGGAAGTTTATAAAGAGGCAATGCACCACTCTCACTTATCTGCAATGATATTATCAGGCTTGGTTGCTGTTTTGGGAATTTTTCTTGCTTTCACAGTTTATCAATGGAAGAAAATTGATGCAGATAAAATTGCTAAAAGCATAAATCCACTTTATAAATTCTCATTCAACAAATGGTACTTTGATGAAATCTATAATAAAACTTTTGTTGCTTTAACAATTGGTTTAAGTCGGGTTTTAGCATGGTTCGATAATAAAATAATTGATGGAATAGTTAATGGCTCAGCTTTTTTGACAAAACATTTTTCATTTTTCATCGGAAATTTTGATAAATATGTAATTGACGGAATTGTAAACTTCACAGCATATTTTAATGGATTTGCTGGCTTAATAGTCAGAAGAATTCAGACAGGTAAAGTGCAGAGTTACTTAGCTTTAGTAATATTTTCAATTGTAATTCTTTTATTCATTTTTAAGTAAAAAGAAAAGTCAGGTTTTGAGATGATTAATTTTCCAATTTTATCTTTGATAACATTCCTTCCGATACTTGGAATGTTGATAATTTTATTCATACCTAAAAGGCAAGCCCTGTTTATAAAAACTTTTACGATAATTATTACAGGGATTCAACTTGCTTTAGCGATATTTCTTTTAAGCAATTATAATTTCAATTTAGCAGGAATAAATGATATAAAATCTTTTCAATTTGTAGAAAAATTCAGATGGATAGAAATAGACGGTTTTGCCTGGTTAGGAAAAATAAAAATTGATTACTTCCTCGGAGTTGATGGACTAAGTGTTCCAATGATACTTTTAACAACGATTATAACTTTCATCGCATCAATTTCTTCTTGGACAATTGACAAATCTATCAAAGGTTATTTCTTGATGTTCCTGCTTTTGGACACTGGAATGATTGGAGTCTTCGTTGCTTTGGATTTCTTCCTTTTCTATATTTTCTGGGAATTGATGTTACTTCCGATGTACTTTCTTATTGGAATTTGGGGAGGTCCTCGTAGAGAATATGCAGCAATAAAATTCTTTCTTTACACTTTATTCGGAAGTGTTTTAATTCTTTTAGTAATGATTGGATTATATTTCAGCTCGATGGAAACACTTGCAGATGGAACTCGTGTGTTTACTTTCAATATGCTTGAGATGATGAATCCAACTAACTATACACAAAATGGAATTCTATCTCCATTAAATCCAGCCAATTTAAGATTCATTGCTTTCATTGGATTGTTTATTGGATTTGCAATAAAAATACCGATGTTTCCTTTCCATACGTGGTTGCCTGATGCACACGTTGAAGCTCCTACCGCAATAAGTGTTATACTTGCAGGAGTTTTACTTAAAATGGGAACTTACGGAATACTCAGAATTTCATATCCTATCTTTCCGGATATTACAAAAGATTTGCTTTGGTGGATTGCATTATTCGGAGCGATAAATATAATCTATGGTGCTTTTTGCGCAATGGCTCAGAAAGATTTTAAGAAATTAATTGCATACTCATCTGTTTCTCATATGGGCTATGTAATGCTCGGAATGGCTGCACTCAACACACTTGGAATTTCTGGTGCAATTCTGCAAATGTTCAATCATGGAACAATTACTGCAATGTTGTTCCTTTTGGTTGGAGTAATTTATGACAGAGCACATTTAAGAGATATTGATGGCTTCGGAGGACTTGGTAAGCAAATGCCGATTTATACAGGATTTGTTACAATTGCGTTTTTTGCCGCAATCGGGCTTCCCGGTTTGAGCGGTTTCATTTCTGAAGCTCTTGTATTCCTTGGCGGCTTCGGAAATGAATCAATTAGAATCTTAGCAATTGTATCAACTCTCGGAATTTTACTCGGTGCGGGATATATGCTTTGGACTTTACAAAGAGTTTTTCTCGGTACTCTCCCTGATAAATGGAAAGAATTAACTGACCTTGATGCTCGGGAATATATAATGTTCATTCCTCTCGTAATCATTATTATTTTCCTTGGTGTTTATCCTTCACCAATGTTGAATTTGATGAATTCATCAGTGAACACCATAGTTGATCTTGTTGAGAAATCGAATGAAATATTAAAATCAATTGGTTCATTATAAAGCGAGAGAGCAAATTGAATATCAATAATTTTCTGACAGATTTAGATTTAATTTATCCTGAAATTTTTCTGGTTGCTACTTTAATTATTGTTTTATTGACAGATTTAATTTTCCCTAATAAGAAAATTCTTTTACCAATTCTCGCCTCAGCCGGAATAGTTGCTTCATTATTTTTTACTTTTCTAAATTTCGGTGAAAATTCATTCGCTTTTGCTTACGGACAGAATAATTATTTGATGTCCATTGATGATTTTTCCAATTACTTTCGAATAATTATCCTTTTATCCTCAATTTTAATAATTGGTTTTGCAGTTCTTTCAAATGAAATAAAAAGATGTAGAGATCGTCACGGTGAATTCTATTCACTACTTATCGGAATGATGATCGGAATGTTCTTTCTTGTTTCAGCAAATGATTTGATCTTGATTTATATATCGATTGAAATACTTTCCTTATCTTCTTATGTACTTGCTGGATTTGTAAAAACTTCTATCAGAAACAGCGAAGCTTCTCTGAAGTATGTTATCTATGGTGGAGTTTCAAGTGGAATAATGATTTTCGGTATGTCACTTATTTATGGAATGACTGGTTCAACGAATCTTTCTGAAATTAATTCAATATTGAAAGTATCTTCCATAACAGACATTACTTTTTTAGTAAGTATATTGATGGTTCTTGCAGGATTGGGATTTAAGATATCTGTTGTTCCATTTCATTTCTGGACTCCTGATGTTTATGAAGGAGCTCCGATTACAATTACAGCTTACCTCTCCGTTGCGAGTAAAGCAGCTGGATTTGCAGTTTTAATCAGATTTATCAAAGTAACTTTTCTTACCGGAATTACGAATAACGAATATTGGACTTTAATACAGTTGATTGACTGGAAAAGTTTATTGATTATCATTTCGATAATCACAATGACTTTGGGAAATCTTTCCGCTTTGTGGCAGGATAATCTAAAAAGAATGCTTGCATATTCGTCAATTGCTCACGCTGGTTACATAATCTTAGGATTGGCTGTCCTTTCAAATCAAGGATTAACTGCTGTTTTAGTTTATTTAATCATTTATCTTTTTATGAATCTTGGAGCTTTCTTTATAGTGATGATTATCGCAAATGAAATTAACTCAGAAGATATTGATGATTACAAAGGATTAGGTTACTCTCTTCCGTTTTTATCGGCTACTTTATCTTTCTTTCTAATTTCCTTGGTTGGATTACCTCCAACTGCCGGATTCAT
>CAKZLD010000049.1 GCA_937125135.1 uncultured Ignavibacterium sp. | reverse complement strand
CGGACTGATAGGTTTCAGTCCGATTTTTTTATTCCAATATTACGCTTCCACCAAGACAAACATCTTCACGATAAAAAACCGCAAACTGACCCGGTGCAATTCCCTGATCTTTTTCTTCCATTTTTACTGTGCCAATATCGCCTTCTATTTCTAAATTACATTTATATGATTTAGCTCCGTGCCTGATTTTAACTCTTAATCCATTTAGACTATTTGGCTGCCCTGTAATCCAGTTAAATTTTCCTACTTTAAAAGTGTTTCTGAATCTCTTTGTAACATCCTGCCGTGAAATAAAAATAATATTGTTTTCAATATCTTTTTTAACAACATACCAAGGACCTCCACTTAATCCCAATCCAGATCGTTGTCCGATTGTATAGTAATAATAACCTTTGTGCTGACCAACAATTTTTCCTGAATCAACATCTACAATATCACCTAATAATTCACCAAGATGATGCTTAATAAATTCTGTAAAACTTATTCTTCCCAAGAAACATATTCCTTGACTATCTTTTCTTGACATATTCGGTAAATCATAGTTTTTTGCTTTTTCTCGTATTTGTCTTTTTGTGAAATTGCCGATTGGAAACAAAGCTCTCGATAGCTGAGGTTGTGTTAAGTACGCTAAAAAATATGTCTGGTCTTTAACAAGATCAGGTGATGTTTTAAGAATAAATTTTCCTTCTTTTTCTTCAACTCGGGCATAATGCCCACTTGCAACTTTTTCAAATGATGCATCTATTTTATCGTAGAACTCACCAAATTTAATAAGTCTATTGCAAAACATATCCGGGTTTGGTGTTCTGCCAGATTTAATTTCTGAGATTGTATAGCTTACAACTTTATCCCAGTATTCGGTTTGAAGAGGAATTACTTCAAGTGGAACGGATGCCTTTTTGCAAACCGATGAAGCAAAATTCAAGTCTTCTTCCCAAGGACAATCGCCAAGAAATGAAAACTCATCCTGAAGCCAGATTTTCAAATAGAATGCAGTAACATCAAAGCCTTTTTCTTTTAGTAAGTACAATGCAACAGAACTATCAACTCCGCCCGATAATAAAACAGCGACTTTCAATTTAATCCTTTTTCGATTTTTCTTTGGTTAACTTTTTACCTAGCTTATTCAGATTTTGCATCACTTCGTCGTAAATCTTTTTATCAACTTTTTCTAAAATTTTTGCAATCAACTTTGTTGAGTCTGATATCCTATGTGAGAAAGCAATTGATAAATTGTTTTTATCTGTAATCTTCATCATTCCGTTTAATCTGCCATCGAAAATTCCACCCGAAATTGATTTTATATCCTTATAGTAAATGATTTCTTTTCTTGATTTATTAAAGATAAAATTACTGCAAATTATCTTTTCATTGTCTGAAGATATTTCTGTCGGCAGAGTTTTATACACGAGGAAATAAAATTTATTAACTAAGAATAGTATTAAAAATGCTACCAGTATTGGGAAATAAAGAATTTTGTTTCCTGATAATTGAGGAATCAGTACGGCAATATTTATAACCATTAGAATATTAATGAAAATATTTCCGTAGCTGTATAAAAACTTAATGAATTTGCTGTATCTGTGATTGCTCATAAAATTCTTTTAAGCAAAAATACTAAACACAATTTCAATTAGTGAAGTAACAGAAAATTTTGCACTATGTTTGAAATTGAAATTATGAAAGATTTTAATAATCCTGAATCAATAACTCAAAAAGATATTTTCTTCTTCTGGCTTCCGCTTGCTTTAACCTGGTTAATGATGTCTATTGAGGGACCTTATTTGTCTGCTTTAATTGCCCGCCTTCCGGAAGCTAAAATAAATTTAGCTGCTTACGGCATTAGTTTTTCTCTTGCTATGATTTTTGAAGCTCCTGTTATAATGATGATGAGTGCATCTGTTGCATTGAGTAAAGATTATACTTCTTATCTTCAATTGAAAAAATTCAATTTCAGAATCAATCTTTTACTTACTTTATTGCTTATTTGTTTTAATATTCCTTCGGTTTTCTACTTTGTTACAGAAAGATTAATCGGGCTGCCTGAAAATGTGTCTTTATTAGCTCATCAGTCAACAATAGCTCTAATTCCTTTTCCAGCTTCAATTGGTTTCAGAAGATTCTATCAAGGAATTCTTATAAGAAATAGTAAAACGAAGTTTATTGCGCTTGGCACTGTTGTAAGATTGGCTGCAATGTCTCTTACAGCATTTTTCTTGTTTCTCTTTGGAAAAATTTCTGGTGCTTTAGTGGGTGGAATATCTCTTTCTGCAGGAGTTATAAGTGAAGCTATTTTTGTGCGAGTTGTTTGTTCTTCAGTTCTGAAAAGATTAAAATCAGAACAGAATTTTTCAGTCTTAAAAGAAAAGCAAATCAATCAAAAAATTATTTTTAAATTTTATTTCCCATTAGCTTTAACATCTTTATTAACTATCGGCATTCAACCTTTTGTAACATTTTTTGTTGGACAAAGCAGAATGCCTCTTGAGTCTTTTGCTGTACTTCCGGTGATAACTTCGTTTGTTTTTATATTCAGAGCAATTGGACTTTCATATCAGGAAGTAGTGGTGGCTTTGATTGGAAATAGATTTGAGAATTTAAAGGCTCTTTCATTTTTCGCTTTAAAGGTTTCTTTGTTTTTAGTTTTAATACTTGGCTCCATAGCATTTTCTGTATTATCCGATATATGGCTTAAAGATATTTCAGGTCTTTCTGAACAATTAAGTAACTTTTCAAAATTGCCATTGCAGATAATGTCATTTTTTCCTGCCCTGACTGTTTTAATAAGTTTTCAAAGAGCAGTTCTTGTTAAATCTGGAAATACGAAAAGTATAACATTAGGAACTTCTATTGAATTTGCAACTATAGTTCTACTTATGTTGTTTTTCATACACGGTACTAACTTTTGGGGAGCTATTTCCGCAACCATTGCTTTTGTTATGGGCAGAATTTTTGCTTGTTTATATCTGATGATACCATCTTATTTTTCAATAAAAACTTATGCTGAGAAAAAATAAAATATTAACGCTTTTAATATTTTCGGTTTCAATAATCCTTTTCAGTTTTTTACTTCACAAAGCTGATAATGGGGGAGTCTTAATTGATAACAACATCATTTTTAAAAATGCAAATTATTTTACTGATAGTTCATTCAAGGAAAAAAATATGCAGAATAAAATTATAAAATCAGAAGAGGAATGGAAGAATGTTTTAACTCCTGATCAATACAGAGTATTAAGACAAAAAGGAACAGAACGAGCGTTTACAGGAGAATATTGGAATCATTTTGAAAAAGGAGTTTATTGTTGCGCTGGATGTGGTGCAGAGCTATTTTCTTCTGATTCAAAATTTGAGTCTCATTGTGGCTGGCCAAGTTATTTTATTCCACTTGCAGAAGATCGAGTTTACTATTTAGAAGACAGAAGTTATGGAATGATTAGAACAGAAGTTCTATGTTCAAAATGTGATGGTCATCTTGGTCATGTTTTC
>CAKZLD010000048.1 GCA_937125135.1 uncultured Ignavibacterium sp. | reverse complement strand
AGAGTTCTTGCCATTACGTGATGGATGCCGGGTTTTCCGTTGGCTGTTGGAGGTCCTTCATAAAAAGTGAATGATTTATTTTCATCTCTTGAAGTAACGCTTTTTTCGAAGATTTTATTTTCTTTCCAGAATTCTAAAATTTCTTTTTCAATCTGTGGATAACCAAATTTTTCTAGATTTTGTTTGAACATAAATAGTACTAAAGTTCCTTGTATTTCTTTAATAATTCAAATTCACTTTTAATAAGTTGTTTCAGTTCATCTTCCGTTTTGTTTTTTATCATATTAATCTTCTCTGCTTCCAATTCCGCATTAGCGATAATTTCTCTGGCTTTTAATTCGGCTTCTTTGATAATCAAAGCACCTTGAAGTTCATAATCCGTTTTACTGTTTTCTAAAATTTTAATTTTTTCTTTCAGGATAATCACTTCTCTGGCACCTTGCAAAATAAACTGCATTGCCATTCCGAAGAATCCCATCGCACCAAGAGTAATATTTTTAAGACTGTAAAGAATAAGGTTTTCTGCAGAGATGTTGTCGCTTCCAAAATACTCATTAAAAAAAGTAATTGTAAAAAGACTAAAAACTAAAGTTGCAACAATAACTGCAAATAATATTTTACCGCCATATTGCCATCCTGCTTGTCTGGATAAAAACCATCCACTTGCAAAAGATAAAACTGACAAAACAAACCAAACGGCAAAATTGTTTGCTCCGAAATTAAAATAATCAACTCCAATAAAATTTGAAGCATACATTAATAAAGCTATTAAAAAAGCCCCGAAATAATTCAATAAATGTTTTTTCAAATCAATCAATTTGCATTCTCTCAATTAGTTCTAAAAATAAAGAAGTCATTTTAGGTTCTGCACTATTTGCAGCTTGAATAATATCTTCAAGAACAACTGGTTTAAGGTTTTCAGGGAAACATTCATCTGTTACAATACTAATTCCGAAAACTTTCATTCCCATATGATTTGCAACTATATTTTCGGGAACAGTTGACATTCCTACAACATCAGCACCAATGGCACTTAAAAATTTATATTCTGCTTTTGTTTCTAAATTAGGACCCGGAACTGCGACATAAACTCCAGTATGAACTTTAATATTTTTTTCATCAGCAATTTTCTGAGCAAGATTTATTAATTCTTTTGAATAAGGCTCACTCATATCCGGAAATCTTGGACCAAGCTCATCTTCATTTTTACCAATTAAAGGATTATCGCAAAGAAGATTGATATGATCTTCAATAATCATTAGGTCGCCTTTTCGATAATCACGATTCATACATCCACAGGCATTGGAGATTAACAAAATTTTCACTCCAAGAAATTTCATCAATCTAACTGGATAAGTAATTTCCTTCATCGAATAACCTTCGTAGAAATGAAATCTTCCCTGCATAACGACTACATTTTTCCCGCTAACTTTACCAAGGATCAATCTGCCGTGATGAGATTCTACTGTAGAAATAGGAAAGTGAGGAATTTGATCGTAGTTTATTTGGTGTTCAATTTCAATTTCTTTTACTAACCCTCCAAGTCCGGTTCCAAGAATAATTCCAATAGGATATTTTTCAGTTGAGAATTTTCTGATTACTTCAAGTGATTCTTTTATTTTATTAATAAGGTTACTCATTATCCAATGACTCTACGATTTTATCAATATCAATTTTTAGAAAATCGACATTTTGCAAATTTTCTTCGATTGTTTTTGTTGTGTCGAAATTATATTCCGGAATGATCATCCTAACCTGTGTATTGAGAATGGCTTCAAGTTTAGCAATAATTAGATTTTTTTCTTCTTGAAGATTTAAAATTGCCTCGTTCAGTTTTTTTGCCTGTTCTTTTGCATTCTCAATTATCTGATTGGCTTTAACTTCCGCTTCCATCATCATAACCTGGGTTTGCTTCCGAGTTGATTCAATGGATTTACTTGAATTTTCTTGAGCCTTTAAAAGCGTTTTCTGTAAATTATTCTCGATTTCTTTGTAAGATTCTATTTGCTCACTAAGCTCTGTTGTTTTTGATTTTAGATGTTCATTCTCCCGCAATAAATGATCAACTTCTTCTGCAATTCGATCAAGAAATGTTTTTACCTCTTCGGGATTAAACCCTAAAATCTTTTTTGAGAATTCCTGATTTTTAATTGAATTTGGATTTAATTTCAAATTTGTCTCCAATCTTTAGAATAATCTCTATCACCAAAAATCGCTGAGCCAATACGAAGAATAGTACTTCCTTCCTCAATTGCAATTTCATAATCACTTGTCATTCCCATTGAAAGTTCGTTATAATCAAAGCCTTTTTTATTTAGTTTCTCTTTGAGATTTCTTAAGTAACTGAAACTTTTTCTAATCAACTTCTCATCTTCTGTTAAAGGTGAAATTGTCATCAAACCAAGAGCTTTAACGTTTGAGAGCTTCTGGGCTTCTTCTGCCAATCTAAAAATTTCTTCTTCCGAAGTAATTCCAGCTTTTGTTTCTTCATAAGAAGTTTTTACTTCAAAAAGAACTTTCTGAATTTTATCAAAAGATTCAGCCTTTTTATTTATCTCAAAAAGTAAATCTAAACTATCCACTGAATGAATAAACTCTGAACATCTTACTGCATACTTAACTTTATTTTTCTGCAAAGTTCCTATAAAATGCCAAATAACAGAATTACCAATTTTATCGTATTTGAGAGTTAACTCTTGAGCACGATTTTCTCCAAAATTTAAGATTCCCGAATCCTTTGCCTGAAGAATAGCATCAATTCCGAAATATTTTGAAACTGCGACAAGAGTTATTTCTTCGCTATTTCTTCCACACTCCGAACATTTCTTCTCAATTGAATACTTTAGCTTATTTATATTATCAGAAATCATAAAAATAAGGTTGTGAATTTATCTTTATACATTCTAAAAAACAACGAATACTGGTTGATAGACCAAGACATTAAAAATTTGCTTTGCAAATATACGTTGTTTAAGCGTAGAGATGTAGAAAATTAGTAGGAAATACGAATTCCTTTTTAGTAAAAACTATCCGCTTTCTTGAAAAATTATTTACCTAATTGTACGATAAGCAGTAAAATTGTTGCTATACTTCCGATAATACTGAAGTAACCCGATAACTCCATCGCAAAAGTTCTGAATGATTTTAATCTTTTTTTCGGTACAAAAATGAAATCGCCTTCTTCAAGAATAACATTATCCTCAGCTGAAATCCAATTACGAGAACTTCCTTTGATTATCATTATATCATCTTCAGCGTATTCCCCGATTCCTCCTGCCTGTTCAATATAGTATTTATAGTTTTTACCTTCAGAAAATTTAACGTGTCCCGGATTTGAAACCTGTCCGAAAACGTAAACAGTATTCATCTTCGGAGGAATAATAATAACATCACCCGGATACACAACGAAATTATAAATTTCTGAATTTTCATCTGTTACTTTTGTAAAATCAACCGCACTGCCTTCATTAAGTACACGATATTGATTTTCCGCAGCGAAATACGCCTGATCTTCTTCAACAAGATTTGACATTCTGAACATCATTTGTTGTTCGTAATTTACTATTCTATCAACTAACTCTGGATTATTATTTATAAGTTTTTCATCTATTTTTATTCCGTATTGTTTCTCAAGTAGTGTAGTAATGCTATTTCCTCTGAAAATTCTTGCTCTTTTGAGTGAGGCGTTTGAAGTAAATCCATTTGTTTTTTTAATCAGCTCACCAAGTTTTGTATTGTTTTTAGTAATTGGTATATATCCCGGCTGATTAACTTCACCTAGGACTAATGCAAAAAATTGCTTCTTTTGTGTTTCATTGGCAAGAATAACTACCTGATCACCTCTTTGAAGGTAAAATTCATTATTTAAATCAACTTCCAGAATTTTTTGTGTTTCTCCATCATAGCTTAGTCTGCTGACTTTGGCTTTCCCAGATAAATCTAACGCTGGATTTAAACCGTAAGCAAGTTCAATCAAATCTGATAGCTTATCGCCTTCAACATATAAAAAAGTTCCTGGTAAATTAACCGCACCAGAAATTGAGATAAAATTTCTTTGAATATCATTTGGAGGGAAAATTATCACATCATCATTCTTTAAATATGGATTATTTATAAAATCCCCATTTATTCTGAACTTTTGGAGATCAATTTTTAATTCAGTTCCATCAGCTCTTTTTAATTTTAATCCTCTTAAAGAGAAATTAGAAAAATCTTTTTTAATTTTTTCAAGAAGTCTTTCTTCATTAACTGAGCCAATTGCCCTCTCAAGTGACTGATTGTAAATTCTTGTAACGAATTGATCAACACGCTCTGCAATCGTTGATACAAAACTTCCTGTTACGGGGAATTGCCCTGCAATACTTACAGAAATTGTAGTTGGCATTACATTCTGATTTGAACGTTCATTATTTTGTGGAAATACTAATGTTGAAAAGACGATAATAATTATTATTTGAATTATTATATGCTTCATTTTCTATTCTGGTATTGTTCATTATAATATTTAATATAATCACCGGAGATAATTCTTTTCCACCAATTTTCATTCTTCAAGTACCAATCAATGGTGTATTGAATTGCAGAATCAAATGAAAATTCTGGTTTCCAGCCAAGTTCATTCTGAATTTTTGAAGAATCTATAGCATATCTTCGATCATGACCAGGTCGGTCTTTTACAAATTCAATCAAATCTTCGCTTTTATTAAGATATTTCAGAATCAACTTAACAATTTCAATATTCTTCATTTCATTGCTTGCACCAATATTATAAACTTCTCCAACCTTACCTTTTTCCAGAACCAAATCAACAGCTTTGTTATGATCAATTACATATATCCAATCTCTGACATTAAGTCCATCTCCATAGACCGGAAGTTTTTTATTGTTAATCGAGTTCAAAATCATCAAAGGAATTAACTTTTCAGGAAATTGAAAAGGACCGTAGTTGTTTGAGCACCTTGTTATGAGGACAGGCATTTTATAAGTATGATAATAAGCTAAAACCATCAAATCAGCAGCAGCTTTGCTTGATGAATATGGACTGTTTGGAGAAATCGGAGTGGATTCAGTAAATAAACCAGTTGGACCTAAACTTCCATAAACTTCATCGGTGGAAACCTGAAGAAATCTTTCAACTTCGAATCTGCGAGCTGTTTCGAGCAAAACATTTGTTCCTATCACATTTGTTCGATAAAATATTTCTGCACCGAGAATGCTTCGGTCAACGTGAGACTCGGCTGCGAAGTTTATTACATATTTGATTTTGTACTTTTCGAATATGTAATTGACAAGTTCATTATTGAGAATATCTCCTTTTATGAAAACATAGTTTGGATTGTTTTCTGATTCCTTTAGATTTTCAAGATTTCCGGCATAAGTAAGTTTATCTAAGTTGACAATAAAATAATCATCTCTTTCTTTAAGAATATGATTGATGAAGTTACTACCGATAAATCCTGCACCGCCTGTTACTAAAATGTTTTTCATAATTAAAATGCAAAAAATCCGAAATAAATTCCTGTTTGAATAAAAAATGAATTTCCATTAAAACTGTCAGGAGCATTAAAAAGTGTTTGATTATTATTCGCTTTCCATTTTCCACCAAAAGCGAGTTGATACCCAGCTCCCAATCTAAATGCTAAAAATCTGTAAATAGGAATATCAATATTTAATATCGGAGAGAGTAAAAAGAAGTCATTTGAAATCTTTGTATAATTATTTTTTTGCGAGGAAGTAAAAACTTCATCCCATAAAAAATTTTCTTTATTTTCAAAAAATTCAACTGCAATTTCGCCACCACCCAAAATTGCTCCAACAGAAACCGCAACATCTTTTATAAAAGGAAGAGAGTATTCAACGGTAAAACCTCCTACTCCAAGGCTATAATCAACCTGATAATTTTTATTTTCTTTTGCAAAGGATAAACTTTTCATTCCTCCGTATCCAATACCACCAACTCTTAACTGAGGAATAAAACCCACATAAATATATCCGCCACCACCCGTTATAAAAACAGCATTGTTATCGAAATTTGGCATAGCTAAAGAAGTTAATTTAGTGTTTAAGTCATCGAGCTTAACAAAATGAAATCCGGGAATAAATCCACCACCGCCACCGAAAGGAGAATCAAAATATGTCTGTGATTGCGGAAAACAGTTACAGCTAATTGTTAAAAAAATCAAAAATATTTTTTTCATAATATTTCATTTATTGTTTATAAATTTAGTGAACTACTATAAATTAGCAAACAGCGAAAATAATTCAAGTTTCTGATTGATTATGAAAATACTAATCACTGGAGGTAGTGGTCTTTTAGGACAATACCTAAATCTGTTTTTATCTAAGAAGCACGAAATTTTAACTCTCTACAATTCCAATACAGGCAATTGTCAGCAGTTCAATTCCAGAAATATTGACCTTAGAGATGAAATCGGTTTGAAAAAAATCTTCTCAGAGTTCCAACCTAAATTGGTTATTCACTCAGCCGCTATTACTTCAACGCTACTTGATGGTAAGTATTCATTAAAGGATTATTTTCAGGTAAATGTTTTGGCTACAGAAAATATTGCAAGACTATCTTCAATTTCTAAATCGAGGCTAATTTATATTTCAACTGATTTAGTCTATGATGGGAATAGAGGTTCGTTCCAAACAGAAAATTCAAAATTGAATCCAGTTTCTCCTTATGCTGAATCAAAACTAATCGGTGAAGAAAAGGTAAGAGCCTATTCTGATGATTATTTAATACTCCGTCTGGCTCTAATGATAGGATTTGGACTTAATCACTCGGTTTGTCATTTTCAAACAATGTATGAAAATCTGTTAAAGAACAAATCTGTAAAACTATTCACAGATCAGTTCAGGTCACCAATATCATTATTGGAAGCTGCAAGTGTAATTGAAAAAATTATTGATAGTAATCTTCCGAGTGGAATTTTTAATTTAGGTGGACATGAAAGAATATCACGCTTCGAACTTGGTTTAATGCTTGTTAATTCAATCAGAGCCGATAAAGATTTACTTATTCCTATAAGTTTGGAAGAAGCTCCACAAGTACCAACTGTTAAAGATGTTTCACTTAATATTGACAAACTGAAAAGTTATGGAATAGAAGTCAATACACTTGAAAAGATGATTTATGATTCTATGATATTTAATAACAAAAAAATATTTCCTTCAAAATAAATACTTGACTTTAATAAAATATTAGTTCATATTCGCAGTAGAAATTAAAAAGGAAAATTTATAAGAGACTTGTTACTTTTTTAAACTTAATGCGTCTAAAACTTTAGTTCTAAGAAAAGTAACATTTTTTACCGATTTAGGGAATTTCTCTTATCGGTTTTTTGTTAGATAGAAAAAAAGGAGGATTAACCAAATAAATTGATACGACTTGTAAGCCCCGAATCAACAAACAAAAAGAAAGGAGAAAAGACGATGAAAGAAATCAAAGCAAAATTAGAAAATCCTTTATCTGAATTGATAAGCGATGATATTTATGAACTTTTGCATTCTCACGGGTTGATTGACGAAAAAGCTGTTAGAGATTATCAGATTAGGAAAAAATTCAAGCAATTACGTGCCAGCAAAATAAGTGCTGGTGATGCAATTGATGCAATCAGAGAAGAGTATCCTTATTTGCAATTCGATACAATAAGAAAAATTGTATATCAGATAAGCAAATAAATATTAGTAGTTGACAAATACAAATTAATGTTTTATTTTTCAACTGACTTTTTCAGAGGGTTCTCCCCTGCCCTTTGAAAACTAATAAGTCAGGCCCGGTGTCTCCCCGTCACCGGGTTTTTAATTTAATTAAGGAGATAATTATGGCTAAAGCTGTTAAAAAATCATCTGTTAAGGTAGCTAAAAAGTTACCGTCTCCCTTCTTAATTTATTGGGATAAATCAAATTATTATTTATTGATTTTCGGAATTGTTCTTCTGATTCTTGGTTTCTATGCAATGAGTATCGGTCCCTGGGATAGCACATCCTCACTAGTTGTTTCTCCTATAATTTTATTTATTGCTTATGTTTTTATCTTTCCTCTTGCTATTCTTTTTAGAAAAAAATCTAAATCAAAGGATGAGATAAACAATTCTCAATAAATATTTTGAGTAAGCTTTCATTTGAACAGCTTGTCGATCTATTCTTACTGCTTTCAGTCGATCAAATCGGACCTTCAAGAGTACGGTCATTATTATCAAAATTCAAGAACTTCAAAAACATTTTTGATGCTTCTTTATCTGAATTGGAGAATGTTGAAGGCATTAGTTTCGAATTGGGAAAAAGAATCAGAAATGCAGTTAATAAAAGAGATGAAATAATTACCTCCGTCGAAAGTCAGCTAAATAAACTTTCCAAACTAAATGCGAAATTAATTTCTATCTGGGACAAAGAATATCCGTCATTACTCAAAAAAATTTACGACCCACCTTTAATTATTTACACTTTAGGAAATTTTTCAGAAAAGGATAACTACTCAATCGGTGCAGTTGGAACAAGAAATCCAACACAATATGGAAAAATTCAAACTGAAAGAATCATATCTGAATTAGCTTCTCAAGGAATTACGATTGTTAGTGGACTTGCAAGAGGGATTGATTCGATTGCTCATCAGACTGCCTTAAAAAATGGCGGCAGGACTATTGCAGTGATTGGTTCCGGATTAGACGTTGTCTATCCACCGGAGAATAAAAATCTTTATAATAAGATATGTGAGAATGGATTAGTCCTTTCAGAATTTCCTTTAGGAACAAAACCAGATGCTCAAAATTTTCCTAAAAGAAACAGAATTATTTCAGGACTTTCGCTTGGAGTAATTGTTTTTGAAACTGCAGTTAATGGTGGTGCAATGCAAACAGCGAGATTTGCTTTAGATCAAAATAGAGAAGTTTTTGCCATACCCGGCAATTTGGGTGTCAGACAATCGGAGGGAACTAATTTGCTGATTCAAAGAGGTGAAGCAGAGCTTGTAATAAATGCTGAGGATGTTTTGACAGAACTTCAACTTAAATTAAAACCGGTAATTGGAAAGAACATTCCGAAGCCGGATAAGGAACTAAATGTTTTCGAAGAAAAAATTGTATTTACATTAACCGAACAAGGTGAATTGCATATTGACAAACTTGCTGAGTTGACTAATCTTTCAACATCAGATTGTCTTGTAAACTTACTAACGCTTGAATTCAAAGGTATAGTTAAACAACTTCCCGGTAAGATATTCTGTTTGATTTAATCTCACTTAAACTAATCATACTTTTTTTTGTTCTCCCAAATAGATTTCAGATAATCTTTTAATTTCTTCTCCTGACCTTGCTCTGTTGGGAAATAAAACTGCTTACTTTTAATTTCATCAGGTAGATAATTCTGCTCGACGAAATGATTATCAAAGTTGTGCGAGTATTTATATTCTTTGCCGTAGCCGAGTTTTTTCATCAAATCTGTTGGAGCATTTCTTAAATGAATTGGCACAGGGAACTGAGAATTGTTTCTAACTTCTTCGATAGCTTTATCAATTGCAAGATATGAGGCATTGCTTTTAGGAGATGATGCAAGATAAGTAGTGCATTGAGCGAGAATAATTCTGGCTTCAGGCATTCCGATTTTTTCAACTGCACTGAATGTTGCTTCAGCAAGAACTAAAGCATTCGGAGAAGCATTACCGATATCTTCCGATGCTAAGATAATTAATCTTCTTGCAATAAAAATTGGGTCTTCGCCTGCATCCAGCATTCTCGCAAGCCAATAAATTGCTCCATCTGGATCACTTCCGCGAACACTTTTTATAAATGCTGAGATTAAATTGTAATGCTCCTCTCCGCTTTTATCATAAATCAAATTTTTCTTTTGAACTACATTTTCAAAAACTGCCTTTGAAAGAATTATTTCATCTTTACTACTTTCCTGAATAATTGATGCTTCGAGAATGTTCAACAAAACTCTTGCATCACCAGAAGAAAGGTAGATCAGAAAATCTTCATCAATACTTTTAATTTTTAATGACGATAAAAACTCATCTTTCTTTATTGCCTGCTGAAGAATTTGTTTTAAGTCTTCGTATTTGAGTTGATTCAAAACAAAAATTCTCGTACGAGATCGAAGAGCAGGAATTACTTCGAAAGAAGGATTTTCAGTAGTTGCTCCGATCAAAATTATCAGTCCTGATTCAATTGAATTAAGAAGGGCATCTTGCTGAGCTTTATTGAACCGATGAATCTCATCAATAAAAAGAATTGTTCTTTTGTTCAAATTTTTATTTTGCTTTGCCAGTTCTATTGCGTGCCTTACTTCTTTAACTCCGTTTGATACAGCATTCAAACTAAAAAATTCTGAGTTTGTCTGATTTGCAATTATTCTTGCGATAGTAGTTTTACCACTTCCCGGAGGTCCCCACATTATGAAAGATGAGAGATTATCTTTAACAATCATTGAATGAATTGGTTTACCTTCTCCTAATAGATGTTCCTGACCGATGAATTCATCAATATTTTTCGGGCGAACTCTCTCTGCTAATGGAACATCAGGGAATTTCAATTTATTCATTCAATTATTACATCAATTTTCTTCTCAGTTGGTTTGGTCATATTATATTTTTCTCTGGCAATTTGCTCAATTTTGGCTGGCTCATATCTCTTCAAAGAATCAATTTCAGCTTCGAGCTTTTTATTCTCCAATTTAATTTCTTCAATCTGACGAGTGAGTGAATCAACTTCTTTTTTCAATCGCATATATTTTATCACACCGTAATTATTGAACAACAGATATAATCCGCCAAATATTATTATGACCAGAAAAAGAATTACTCTGAATTTATTGTTGGAAATGAATTTTTTCATAAACTGATTTTTACAATTTGATTAACTAATTCCTCAAATGAAATGTTCTCTGCTTTAGCCATTTTTGGTAACAAACTCAACGATGTCATCCCTGGCAATGTATTTATTTCGAGCAGATAAAATTTATTGTCTTTTGAAAGCCGATAATCCAATCTTGCATAACCTTCACATTCAAGTTCGTAAAAAGCTTTTAACGAAACTGCTTTTAATTGTTCAGAAATTTCTTCATCAATTTCTGCTGGGACGATGTACTTACTCATTCCAGAAGTGTATTTGCATTCGTAATCATAGATTTCATGATTAGGAACTATTTCCAAAACAGGAAAAACTTTATCACCTACAATTCCGACAGTTAATTCTCTGCCTTCGATAAATTCTTCGATTAAAATTTTATCAGAAAATTTTGCAGCAAGATTCAATGCATCAGATAAACCTTTTTCTTCTTTTACAATTGAAAGTCCAACAGTAGAGCCTTGATCGTTCGGTTTGACAATCAACGGATAACCAATTTGCTCATTTATTTTTGATAATAAATTTGGTGAAAGGAAATCCTTTTTATGAAGCGATATCCATTTCGGAGTTGGAATGTTAAACTTATCAAAAAGAATTTTAGATAAAATTTTATCCATTGTTACAGCACTCGAAAGCATTTTAGAGCCAGTGTATTTGATTCCTTTCATATCGAGCAAAGCCTGAACAGTTCCATCCTCTCCCCACTTTCCGTGAAGTCCGATAAAAACTAAATCGCAGTGATCAAAAATGTGGAGATTGAAAGTTTCCAAATAATTTTTTTCTGAAACCTCAAAAAAATCTTTTTCTTCAAAAAACTTTTCGGAATTATCAGGTTGATTTTTCCCATAAGCGGGATCAATCAAAGTAACTTTATAACCGAGTTTATCAAGTGCCTCATAGATTGACTTTGAAGAGCGTTTTGAAATTACTCTTTCAGTGGAACTTCCACCGACAAGTAAAATGATGTGGAGATTTGAATTCATTTTTAGTTTTAAGAATTATAAACTTTTTTTATTCCGTAAGTTGATTCAGCAATTGAAATAAGTTTCTGAATTTCTTGCTCATTTAGTTTTCTTGGCTCTCCGAGAAGACGAGCTAAAAATAAAGTCTTAGCAGAATGTTCAAGTTTTTCCATTTTATAATAAGCGTCAAGAACCGAAGTACCGAAAGTTACTGCTCCATGATTCTGCAATAATAAAGCGTTGTGATCATTGACAAAATTTTTTATTGAATCTGTAATTTCGTCTGTCGAAGGAGTTGCATAATTACAAAGTGGAACTTTACCAATCGTTAGAAGAACTTCAGGAAAATAATTATCAGTAAAACCTTCACCGATAAGAGTAAACGCAGTTGAATAAATCGGATGACAATGAACAACTGCTTTAACATCTTCTCTCTTTGAATAAATAAATCTGTGAAGTTTATTCTCTGTTGAAATTTTTCCGTTGCCTGAGATTAAATTTCCATCAAAATCAATTTCGAGTATATCCTCAGGTTTAATTTCTCCTTTACACACACCAGAGCGTGTTATTAAAATTGTATTGTTTTCTGTTAGTGCAGAGATGTTTCCATCAAATGCTGACACAAATTTATTCTGATAAACGAGATGAGCAACTTTAACTATTTCATCTTTGATTGACATTTTCTTTCCAAATCTTCCATCAGTTTCATATTTATCAATCCGTCATAGCCAGTTGCTAAAGGTTGTTTGTTTTGTAAAAAAGATTCCTGAACAGACCTCAATGCAAACAGCATTCTGTTTCCACCTTTTCTGAAACTTTTTTTAGCTTCACCATCAATGATGATTGAGAGTTTTGTTCCGATAATTTTTCTGCCGATTAAATTATCAATTTCAATTGAACCGCGATGACAAATTATTTCCAGACGATTAAATGTTTTTTTTGCATTGTATGAAACATTAAAATAACCGTATCCACCTTTACTGAATTTCACAATTCCAGATGCAAAATCTTCAACCTCACTTTGGTAAACGATGTTATCAATAAATCCATCAATTTCAGAAATTTCACCACCAAAATATCTCAGAAGATTAAGCATATGTGAACCCAGATCACGCAAAGCACCGCCGCCACTCTTCTGTTTGTTAAATCTGTAATTATTATCTGGCGGAAAATCTATATTAAAGTTTGCCTGAACAGAAACTATTTTCCCAAGTTTGAGTGTGTTGATAAGTTCCTTTGCTTTTATAGTGAGTGGATGATAGTTGTGAATAAAATTTACTGCAAATAAAACTTTATTATCGTTGGCTGCATTTACCATTTCTTCTGCTTGCTTTGAATCAATTGCAAGCGGCTTTTCGCAGAATATATGTTTTTTCGCTTGAGCTGCTTTTATTACTTGTTCGTAGTGATCACTATTTTTTGAACAGATATAAACCGCATCAATGTCTGACTTCAAGAAACTTTCAAAGTCATCAAAATATTCAGGGACACCAAACTTTGAAGCAATTGATTTCGCTCTTGCTATATTATGACTGTAAACAGAATTCACTTTACTTTTTCTCAGATATTGAATTGCAGGAAGAAAATTATTTTCAGCAAATCTTCCTAAACCTGCGACACCCCATTTTAGTTTTTTAGTTTTTATCAGCTCTGTGACCATTTTATAGTTTCAATCTTTCCATAAGTTTAACAATTGGTTTTGAATTCTGCATCACATAAAAGTGAACTGCAGGAACATTAAAATTCAAAAGCTCTTCAACTTGTTTCGCAGCCCATTCGACACCAATATCAATCACTTGTTCATTTTTAGCAGAGTGCACTTCATCTGAAAGCTCTTCGGGAATATTTATATAAAAGTTTTTGGGAACTGTATTCAACTGAACTTTTGAAGTAAGAATTTTTAGCCCAGGAATTATTGGAACAGTAATTCCCATTTCTCTGGCTAATTGAACAAAATTGAAGTAATGTTTATTATCATAAAACATTTGAGTTACGATATATTCAGCACCAGCTTCGATTTTTTCTTTCATAAACTTTATATCTGTTTTAAGATTTGGTGCTTCAAAATGTTTTTCGGGATAGCCAGAAACTCCGATGCAGAAATTCGTTGGTTTTGCGTCAAGTAAATTGTCTTCAAGATATTTTCCATTATTCATATCCTTAATCTGTCTCACAAGATCAACAGCATATTTATTCACACTTCTGCCGTGAGGAATTGGTTTATCATATCCGCTATCATCACCTCTAATTGCAAGTACATTTTGAATTCCGAGATAATTTAGTTCAATCAGAAAGTCTTCTGTTTCTTCTCGAGTAAATCCCTTTGTCAAAACGTGTGGCACAGCATCAACATTGTATTTGTTCTGAATCAATGCACAAATACCCAAAGTTCCGGGACGTTTTCTTTTCACTACTTTTTTTATTCCGTTAGGACCTTCTTCATAAGTTACTTCAGCAGCGTGACTTGTGATATCAATAAATGGTGGATTGTATTTTACCAAATCGTCAAGTAATGCGAGAATGCTTCCAATATCACCACCACGCTTTGGCGGAATAATCTCAAAACTAATTAAAGGATTTTTAGCTTTATCAAGATGCTCTATAACTTTCATATAATCTTAGTTTTATTGACGGGCAAAGTTAATATAAAGAATGTTAATCTTCATCAATTCATTTTTTCTTTATCGTTAATTTGTATTTATCGGCTGAACTAATTGAATTTAAATCAGTTTTAATTTTTACATATTTACCTTTTAACCAGAAATCTGTCATATCTCTGTAATGTTCACTCAAAATATTGCCTGATTGACCTGTTGTCAAAACTATATTCACTTCATCTGGAGTTCCAAAATCATAAATAAATCTCATCGAAGGACCTAAAACATTATCAAATTGATTATTGAAAAAATTTGATAAGCCCGCGGGTCTTTTGGCGAAGGAATATTCTGTATTAAAAATTGTAGTTCCATCTCCACCTATTTCGAATGGACCTACATTGATGATTTGATCAACTGGTTTGAATGCTCCAGATAGTGGATGTTTGAAAAGAACATTATGAATTTTCCCCCACTGCCACATTTTCATATCTTTTCCGTAGTTTGTCTCAAGAAAAGTTAATGCATCTGCAAGAGATTTTCTGATTATAGAATTTTTATCAAAACTTTTCTTTGATTTAGTATCTTCAAACCACGAGGATTCTGAAGATAAAACTTTAAGTAAACTTCTGTATGGAATATTTGCTACAAATAAAAACTTATGATATAAATCCTCGCCCATTTCATCGTAAAAAATATTCTTCAATAATTTAGTCAAAAAAACCTGATAGATAGACGCAGTTTGAGAATATGCATCCATTTTGTAATCCCAATTATCAAATAATTCTAAAGCCTGTTCGAGATTTTTATCCTTAATTTTCACTTCATCAAACGCTGATAAAATCTGAGGAATAATTTGTTCAGCATATTTCGAAATTTGATCAAACTGATAGTTTTTGAAATCATCAGTTGAATGCTTTTCTTTCTGCTTCAATAATTCGTTGATTCTTTCAAATCTCGAAGACGGCTCCCACAAATGCGTAATGTAGAAATTCAGTTTATCGAAATGATTACTATTTGCAGTAGCTAAAAATCCGGATTCAGGATTGAGAGAAATTAGTTTATCATTCCTTTGAACAAAACCCGCCCAATCACTTGAGGATTTTGTTCCATCAGAAATGATTGTAGATGAGTTAGTAGTTCGTAGTGGGATTGATGCACCAGCGAGGTAACCAATATTTCCGTTTTTATCAGCGTATAAAAAATTTTGTCCCGGCACTGAAAAATCTTTAACTGCATCGCTGAACTCCTGAAAGTTTTTTGCTTTATTTATTTTATAAAATGCAAGCATTTCATCACTGAATTCTAAACCAAGCCAACGCATACTTATTGCAGGAAAAATCTTTTGATCTTCATTGTAATAAAAGGTCATCTGATGAATGTCAGAGATTATTGGTCCACGATGAGTACTTAAAATCTGAATCTCTTTAGGTTGTGAATTTTTTACTCTGATGGTGTCTTTTCTGACCTTTATTTTTTCCCACTTCTGATTTAGCAAATAATAGTTTTTTGTTGAATCAAGTTTTTCATAATAAAAATCTGTTTCATCATTCATCAGATTAGTCAAAGCCCAAGCAATATCTTTATTTTTCCCGATAACAATTCCAGGTACTCCCGGCAAAGTAACACCAGCAATAACGTCATCATTATTTTTCAAAACTGCTAAATACCATTTTGAAGGAATACTGAAAGGCAGGTGTGGATCATTTGCAATTATTGGTTTTCCTGAAGCTGATTTATCAGAATTAACAACCCAATTGTTTGAACCTATTTGAGTTCCTTCAAATCCGAAAAATTGTTTATAAGCTAAATTAGATTGGATAAAATTTTCTGATAGTGCTGAAACATTATTGAAATTTTTTGGAATATTCTGCAAATCCTTCAAAGATATGTCAGGAAGAATTTCTATTGCTTTTTCTACTCCAAATTTTTCTACAAGCTCAGCATAAACAAAATCAGCCCACCAATTGAGATTTAATTCCCAAGCCATCATTCGGATTATCAGCAAGCTGTGAACTTCAGTCCATTCTTCCGGATAATAACCAAGCAAATCAAATTCAACCGGCAGTCTTGATTTGTTTTGCTCAATGAATGTATTCACTCCATCAGAATAGGATTTCAGAAGTCGCAAAACATTTTTATCGTATTTATTTAAGTTAGATTTTATGGTTCTTACAATACCAATGGTTCTGAACAATTCATCAAATTTTATAGTTCGTTCACCAAAAATTTCACTAAGTCTTCCTTCTCCAGCCCTTCGATATAAGTCCATCGAGAAAAGTCTTTCCCTTGCATGCAGAAAACCAAAAGCAAATGCTACATCATAATCACTCTCAGCGACAATGTATGGAATTCCCAAACTATCAGTATAAATAGTTATATCTGAATTTATCTTTTCTGATTCAATTGTTCCGCTGTATTCGGGAAGAGATCTTTTCAGCATCGAAAAGAAAAAAATTCCGGCAAATACAATTATTAAAATGAAAGTTAGAGAAATTCCAATCGTTACTTTTAACCAGTTTGACATAAATTTTTTAACTAACTGCCTTGAATAAAGTCCCAAAAATTCTCTTTGTTAACTATCAAAGTATTTTCAGGCTCATAATTTTTTAAGAATGTTCGTGAAATATGTTTTTTCTTAATTAGATTATAAGAAAACTCAAAAGCTGAAATTTTACCTTCGTATTCTTCGATGTAATCTACTTCCTGCTGCTGAGAAGTTCTCCAAAAATAAGAATTCAGATCTGCTTGTCGTATATTATTAAATTTTAATCTTTCTGAAATCAGAAAATTTTCCCACAAAGCACCTTTATCGTTTCTATTTTCCAATTGATTAAAATTTGAAATTAAAGCATTCCTGATTCCAGTATCATAAAAATAAATTTTTCTCATTTTAGTAATTTCTGAGCGTAAATTCCTGCTGAACGGTTTTAATCTGAAGATAATAAAAGCTTTCTCTAAAATATCTATGTATTTACTGACTGTATCCTTATCCATACGGAGAGTGTTTGCAAGTTCATTATATGAAACCTCATTTCCTATTTGAGCTGCAAGCAAAATCAACAGCTTCTCAACCTGATCTGGTTTTCTTATTCCATCAAAACTTAAAATATCTTTAAACAAATAACTTCTGGTTATTTCTTTAAGCAAAGTTGTTTTTTCTTCTGGTTTAGAAACTATTTCCGGATACATTCCAAAAACTATCCTTTCATCAAGCGAACGATTAGCTTCAAGCCAACTGTAAGAGTTCCTGATTTCATTCATTGAAATTGGTGTTAATAAGAAAACATATTTTCTTCCTGTGAGAGGTTCATTTATAATGTTCGATAATTCGAATGAAGAGGATCCGGTTGCGATTACTTGTACATTACTAATTTCATCTGCAAAAAGCTTTAGGGTAATTCCGATATTCCTTACTCTTTGAGCTTCATCTATTATAATAAGCTGTTTATTTCCGATAAGACTTTTCAGTTTTGTTGAAGTAGGCTGAGTTAGCAAATCCTTTATATCGGGTTCATCGCAATTCAAGTAAAGAGACTTATCAGAATATTTTTTTTGAAAATTCTTTACAAGGGTAGTTTTACCAACCTGTCTGGCTCCATAAATTATTATTATTTTACCTTTAAACAATTTTTGTTGAATTAAAGGCTCGATATCCCTTTCAATCATAATTTTCTCTTTTTTTACGTTGAAACATAAGATTTTTCGATTACAATCGCAAAATATTATAAGAATTTTCGATTACAACCGAAATTTATTGTTTTTTTGGTTTATTGTGGATGGCATTCCATCTCTGTCTGAGATAGAGTTTGTGCAGAAATCTTGGGTGAAATATACGGAATGCCCAATGCAAGTCCTCTTAAAATAAAGAGGATAGCAAGAATTAACGTTAATGAAGGAATAGCTTTACTTATTTTCTTTCTCAAATTAAGATTAATAAATCTTCCGAATATTGTTGCGGCAAACATTGCTGGAAATGTTCCCAATCCAAAAAGGACCATAAATATCATTCCAGAGATTGCATCGCCGGAAGAAATAGCTCCGGCAATTGCAACATAAACTAATCCACAAGGGAGCAATCCGTTCAACAAACCGATTAAAAACATTGCTGGAACAGTTCCTTGTTTGAATAATTCTGCAATACTTGTTTTGATTGGTGAAGAAATTTTTTGCACTAATTTATGTTGATAGAACTTTGATTTGTATTTCATTGGTGTCAGAACAAATAAAATAATTATCACTCCAACTGTAATCGTTATTGTCTGTTGAAAACCCGCTATGATAAGTCTCGAACCAAGTAAACCAAAAATAGCTCCGATGAAAGAATATGTGGTTAGTCTTCCGAGATTATAAACAATTCTTCCTAATATAAAAACTGAAACATTTGAACTCGGATAAGGTAATGCAATTGCAATAGGTCCACACATTCCGATACAGTGTGCTGAACCGAAAAAACCTATTGCTAATGCAGATAGAATTTCAGGAGTTATCATATTAAAAGTTTATTGTGCTTTCTTTGTAATAATTATTATTGTTATAACTCCAATTTAACTTGACTCTCCAAAAACCTTTTTTCAATGATGAAACAGGAATAATCTGTTTTTTATCATTTAATTGAATTGGGAATTTCATATCAAGCGATGAGTCAGAAGGACGATAAAGCAAAATCTCTCCACTTACTAAATTATCTTGAATTTCCTGAGGAAATACTATAAGTAAAATTTCTCCATCAGAATAAATTTCTATCTGATCAGAATATTTATTAGACCTTTCTTCTTTATCAATTTGTTTCTGAAAATCAATTCCTTTTTTGTAATAATCTTCTTCAACGAGATCAACTTTTTGATTCATAAGGAAAATAGTTTGAGCAAGAACTAATATCACAAAAACTACAATTGCAATAACTATTCCTGTTCCCCAACTGATTCTTTTCATTTTATTTCTTCTCCACAGGGCCTAAAAATGTTGTATTGATTGATTTAATTAGTTTATCGCCTTGATAAACTTCAAATTGAATAGGGGTATTCATTTTAGTTATCTGGTCTTTGTTTATTGAGACCATAAATTTCATTTCCTTAATTTCCTGTGGAGCTAATTTCAAATCTCCACCAATTAGCTTTATTTCCCCTGCAAGATTTCCAAGTCTCATATTAATCTCTGCGGGATTGAAAGTTTTATTTACAATATTCAAATCATATAAATTGCTGATTTTGCCATCTGGTTGTTCCTGAAATAGAGTCCCGCGGGTTCGTAAAATAGTTATGACATAATCAGACCGATTTATTAAAAGAGTAGTAAGAATACTTACAAGAATAACAAGGATTACAGTATATAATGTCATCCTTGGTGTGAATTTGAACTTTGCTTTGTTCTCAATATTTTTTAACGAAGCATATCTTACTAATCCTCTCGGGCGATTGATTTTATCCATTATACTATCGCAGGCATCGATGCAAGCAGTACAGTTTACACACTCGAGTTGAATCCCGTTTCTGATATCAATGCCGGTAGGACAAACGTCAACGCATAAATGGCAGTCAATACAATCTCCTCGTGAAGAAAAATCATCTCCTTTTTTCAACTTCCTACGTGGTTCGCCTCTTTTGTAATCGTAAGCAATTACAATAGAATCCTGATCTAACAACACTCCTTGCAATCTTCCATAAGGACAAACTATCGTGCAAACCTGCTCACGAAAGTATGAAAAGATGAAATAGAACACTCCGGAAAAAACAGTTATTGCAAATAATCCGCCAAGATGTTCTGAAGGTGGATCAGTAACTATATCAATTAGTTTATCCATTCCTATTATGTAAGAAAGAAAAATATTAGAAATAAAAAATGAAATGCCGAAGAAAATTGCGTGCTTCAATCCTTTTTTGAAAAATTTCTTTATTGTCCATGGAGCATTTTTAAGTTTTATTTGTTCGCGTGCATCACCTTCAATCCAATATTCAATTTTTCTGAAAACCATTTCCATAAAGACTGTTTGCGGACAAGCCCAACCACAGAATATTCTTCCGAAAATTACAGTGAACAATATGATGAAAACGATAAGCGTTATCATAGCAAGAGCAAAAAGAATAAAATCGTGAGGTCCGAATGGAACACTGAATAGGATGAAACTTCGATTTGGAAAATCCAAAAGCATAAACGGATGCCCGTTAACTTTAATAAAAGGGGCAAAGATCAAAAATGCAAGTAGTATTATGCTGACTACTATTCGTGCATTATGAAATCTTCCCGAAGGTTTCTTCGGGAAGATCCACTTTCTTTTACCTTCTTTAGTAACCGTAGCTAAATGATTCCTGAATTCCTGATGCTCTTCGTTCACTAAATCAATGTCCATTATGCAATCCTAAATTAAAATTTTATTCTTCTTTCCAAAGCTCTCCTTCTGCATTCTTTGGATTTGCCGGAGTTGTTCCTTGTAATGTAACCACATAACTTGAAACTTCCTGCATTTGTTTTGGATTTAAAAGATTCTGCCAGGCAATCATACCCTTGTTTACAACTCCATATTTTACAACTTTGAAAATATTTTTAATCCCACCACCGTGAATCCAATAATCATCAGTGAGATTAGGTCCGACAAGCCCTCCTCCATCTGCAGCGTGGCAAGCTGCACAGTTAGTTATAAAAATCTGTTTTCCTGATTCTAACATAGCAGGCTCTGTAAGTAAAGTAACTGTTTCTTCATTAATCATGGCTCCACTTCGCATTAGCTCGGCTCTTTGTATTTCAGCTAATTTAACCTCCTGAGCATATTCAGCTTCTTGTAAATCACCCGTTCCTAAAACGTGATAGTGAAGCATATACCAAACAGAAAAAATAATTGTTGCATAGAACAAACCACTGAACCAAGGCGGAATTCTGTTATCCAATTCTTTTATGCCATCGTAATTATGATCAACAAGCAGAACTTCATTTTCACGTTCAATTGGAGTAGATTTTGTTAATAAGTGTCTGACTTTTGCCCAAAAGACTGATGGCTGTTTCTCTTTGACAATCCTGATTTTACTTTCGAAGTATATTAAAGAGAGAAATCCAATTATTATTACGAAAATCAGAAATAGTGCAACTTTATCGTAATAATTTTCGGGATAATCTGATTCACCAGCAGCAATTATAAATTGATTAAAAAACATTACTGCTGAAAAAAACTTTAACGCAAATGAATTAATTATTCTTTTCATTTATTTCACCTGAAATTAAATTTTGATTATTGTCATTATTTAATGGGAGATTTCTCATTCTATTAACTTTTTCTTTATCCATTCTAATCAACCAAACAACTATTCCAATAAATAACAGAAAGAAAACAATTAACGAAATTATCGGATAAATCTCTACATCTTTAATGGATTGCAAAATATCTTTAATCATTTTACTTACTTGCAGTTTGTGTATTAGTTTTAATATCTGTCCCAAGTCTTTGTAAATATGCAATTAATGCAATTATTTCTTTCTGAGGTTCAGCTGGAATTCCATTCTTCTGTAAATCTAGAGCTATTTGTTCAGCTTGTTTAACTAATTCGGCATTAGCTACTTTTTCAAATCCTTCTGGATATGGAACTCCGATTTTTCTCAAAGCATTTATCTTAGCCTCTGTCGTAGTAGTGTTTAAATCATTTACTAATAACCACGGATAAGGAGGCATCGTTGAGCCGGGAGAAATTTGCCTTGGATTTTCAAAATGCAAATAATGCCAAGAATTCGGATATTTGCCACCAATTCTGTGCAAGTCTGGTCCACTTCTTTTTGAACCCCACAAAAACGGATGGTCATAAACATATTCACCTGCTTTTGAATACTCACCATATCTTTCCGTTTCCGATCTGAAAGGACGAACTAATTGGGAATGACAACTATTGCAAGCTTCTCTAATGTAAATATCTCTTCCCTGAAGTTCTAATGGCGTGTATGGTTTAACAGAAGCTATGGTTGGAATGTTAGACTTAACTAAAAATGTCGGAACAAATTCAACAATTCCACCAATTAAAATTACAATTAAAGAAACAACGAGGAAATAAACTGGCTTACCTTCGAGCCATCTATGTCTTGTCCCCTTTCTAAATGGATCTTTGAACTTTTCTAAAGCAGGAGCTTCTGCAATTTCTTCATTAACAAACGAGCCTTGTTTCATAGTTTTAATAAGATTATAAACCATAATTACAAATCCAGCGATGTATAATGCTCCTCCAAATGCTCGAATTATATACATTGGAACTATGTTTAAAACTGTCTCAAGAAAATTAGGATATTGAAGAATGCCAAGCTCATTAAATTGCTTCCACATTAATGCTTGAGTAATCCCTGAAAACCACATCGGTAAAGCATAAAAGACAATTCCTAAAAATCCAATCCAGAAATGAACATTAGCCATCTTTTTAGAATAAAGTTCTGTTTTCCAGAGTTTTGGCACTAACCAATAAAGAATTCCAAAAGTTAAAAAGCCATTCCATCCCAAAGCACCGACGTGAACGTGTGCAATAACCCAATCTGTAAAATGAGCAATTGCGTTCACATTTTTGAGTGATAGGGTTGGACCTTCGAAAGTTGCCATACCGTATGCAGTAACAGCAACAACCATAAATTTCAAAACAGGATCTTGTCTGACTCTATCCCAGGCTCCTCTTAATGTAAGCAGTCCATTAACCATACCACCCCATGATGGAGCGATTAACATTACTGAAAAAACTGTTCCTAATGACTGTGCCCAATCTGGTAAAGCTGAATAAAGCAGATGATGAGGTCCAGCCCAAATGTAAATGAATATCAAAGTCCAAAAGTGTAAAATTGATAATCTGTATGAATAAACAGGACGGTTTGCAGCTTTCGGTAAATAGTAATACATAAGTCCGAGATAAGGAGTAGTCAAGAAAAATGCAACTGCATTATGACCATACCACCACTGAACAAGAGCATCCTGAACTCCAGCATAAAGTGAGTAACTCTTTAAGAAAGTTACCGGAATTTCAAATGAATTTACAATATGAAGAACTGCAACTGTAACCCAAGTTGCAATATAAAACCAAATTGCAACGTAAATATGACTTTCTCTTCTTTTTATCATAGTGCCAATCATATTGATTCCAAATACAACCCAAACCAAAGTTATAGCAATATCTATCGGCCATTCTAATTCAGCGTATTCTTTCGATGTTGTAATTCCGAGTGGCAATGTAATAGCAGCTGATACAATTATAAGTTGCCATCCCCAGAAATGAATATTACTAAGCAATTTACTGAACATCGGGGTCTTTAATAATCTTGGCAGAGAATGATAAACACCCATAAAAATTGCATTGCCGACAAAAGCAAATATTACAGCGTTAGTATGCAATGGACGAATTCGTCCAAAGGTTAAGAATGGGATTGAAAAATTAAGTTCCGGAATAAATAATTGAAGTGCAATTAGCAAACCAACTATCATTCCGACAATGCCCCACAACAATGTTGCATAGGCAAAATTCCGTACAATTCTGTTATCGTAACTGAATCGTTCTAGCTCCATTGATTACTCCTTACTTTTAGTTGAATTATTTTTTGAATTTTGATTATCAGCTTTGTTCTGTTCGTCAAACAAGATTCTGATTGACGGAGTAACTGTATCCTTATATTGACCGGTTTTTACATTCCAAATAAAAACGAATAAAAATCCGGTTGCGACTAATAGACTAACAATTATAAGAATTATAATTACTTCTATGATAAACCTCTTCTTTTTCCGAAATAATTAGTCATTAAAGTAGCAAAAGCCACCACAGAAATTGAACTTAAAGGCATTAATACTGCAGCAAAAATGGGCGACAACAATCCTTGCACTGCGACAGAAGTTCCAATCAAATTATAAAACAACGAAATCAGAAAACTCATTTTTATAACTTTTACACTATTCTTAGAATATTTAATGAACTTTGGAAGTTTATATAACTCTTCACCTTGCAGAATGGCGTCACAAGCCGGTGAGAAACTGCTGATATCATCAGTAACTGCAATACCAACATCACTTTTACTCAAAGCTCCTGCATCATTCAATCCATCTCCGAGCATTAAAACTTTTTTCCCTGACTCCTGTAGTTTTTTAATAAATTGTAATTTGTTTTCAGGTGACTGATTAAAAACCAAATCAGAATTCTTTCCAAAATACTTTTCTAAATTTATTCTTTCACCTTCATTATCTCCTGATAAAAGTGATAATGAATACTTGGATCTAAGTGAATTGATTACTTCATCAATTTTATCTCTGTATGAATTAGAGAAAATAAATTTTCCCACATAAAAATCATCAATTGAGATATGAATTTTCGTTTGAAGATTCTCATCTTTTTCACTAAATGCTCCAACAAAATCTTTTGAGCCAATTCGAACTGAATGACCATATACGATTCCCGAAATTCCTTTCCCTAAATTTTCTTCAAAATTTGTAACTGGAAGAATTGTTTTATTTTCAATTGAATCAAAAATCTTTTTACTCAATGGATGAGTAGAATTTCTTGTTAATGATTTTATAATCTGTTTTTCAAGTTCTGTTAAAATTCTTCCGTGATAAATTACATCTGCAGTTCCTGTTTGAGTTATAGTTCCGGTTTTATCAAAAACGATGTGATTTACTTTAGCAATTTCTTCAATGACATAAGAATTTTTCAGATAAAGTTTATTTCTACCCAGAATTCTCATTGCATTTCCCAAAGTGAACGGCGTGGATAAAGCCAATGCGCAAGGACAAGCAACAATTAAAACTGACGTAAAAACATGAACTGCTGTGGTTAAATCAATTGTAAGCCAATATGCAGAGGATAGAACTGCAATTAAAAGTACGATAATCGTAAAATATTTACTAGTTGTGTTTGAAAAGCGGGTAAAAAAGCTTTCACCGATTTTATTAAAAGTATCATTATTCCAAAGTTTCGTCAGGTAGCTCTGAGACAATTCTTTTACAACTTCAAGTTCTATTGCTCCGCCGAGCTGTCTGCCGCCTGCATAAACAAACTCACCGCTTACTTTGGGAGTCGGATGAGATTCACCAGTTACGAAACTATAATCAATAATTCCTTCACCGTTAATTAAAATTGAATCAGCCGGAATAATTTCATTTTTCCTTATGATAATTCGATTTCCAATTCGAAGATTCGAGACAGGAATTGTTTTTTCAATTTCGTTTTGCCTGATTGAAACTGACAATGGGAAATAAGATTTATAATCTCTTTCAAAGTTCAAAGCTTCATAAGTTTTTTCTTGTAAGATTTTTCCTATTAAAAGAAAAAATACTAATCCTGCCAGCGAATCAAAATAACCGGGACCGACCTGAAAGATTATTTCATAAGCACTTCTGAAAAACAAGACCAAAATTCCAAGTGCTATTGGAATATCAATATTTATGATTTTCTTTCTAAGTCCTTTCAAAGCTGAGATAAAATAGCCTGACGCTGAATACAGAAAAACAGGAATTGCAAGCAGTAAATTGAGATAAGAGAAAAAATCTTTTAGTAATTTATCCTGAACATCAATGGATAGATATTCGGGAAAACTGAAAAGCATTATGTTACCAAAACAAAAGCCCGCGACTCCAATTTGATAATACAATTTTCGATTTTCATTATTTGTTTTCTTAGCATCTTGAGAATCAAGAGAGATTTGTGGTTCATATCCGATTGACGAAAGTAATATTACTATTTCTTTCAAAGAAACCTTTTCCCAAAGAAACTTTACCGTCAGCTCTTTTCTGACAAAATTTACTTTTGAGTCAATTATTGATGGATTTAATTTGAATAGATTTTCAAGAAGCCAAATACAGCTGCTACAATGCATTTGTGGAATGTAGAATGTAACAACAAAAAACTTATCATCACGAAATTCAACGAGTTTGTTTATTACTTCGCTCTCATCCAAATAATCAAACTTCTTTTCATACACAAGTGATGGCGATATGCCCGGACTTTCCTGAAAAGAATAGTAATTACATAGCTGATTTTGATTCAAAATTTCATAAACAGTTTTGCATCCAATACAACAGAAAATTTTATCATCAAATGAAATGGAATCATCGGGGCAACTTTGTCCACAATGATAGCAAACTAATTGTAATTCTGTTTTATTCATTCAAATTATTCGCTCGATTGAAGAATAATCGAATTCGCTATTTTTATGCCAATGATTTTACTTAATATTTGGCAATAAATTTTAATTTTTCAAATAAATGTTCTAAAAATTAAGAAATTTTGAAATAAGATTCTTTAATCTGAAAAAGAAATTTTTCATTATTGACCAAATCACATTATGATATCTTTTATTGTTTATTTTTACAAGCAAAATTTGGAAATAAATTGTTTATAATTAAGCCATACATTTTCAACAAATTTCCAGAAATCACCTGCGGTTTTACGACTAAAATTGGTCTTGAAAGAAAAGAGCCGTATTTTTTTAATATATCTTTCGCTGTTGGGGATGACGAAAAAATCGTAGAAGAAAATCGTTCTGCCTTATTTTCCTCTATGAAATTAGACGGTTTTAGGATACATTTTCAAAAACAAACTCATTCTGATATTGTCAGAATCGTTAATTCTGATTCTGTCCCTGAAGAAAGTGACGCAATGATTTGCTCGGAAAGTAAAAATGCACTAGTAATAATCTCAGCAGATTGTACATCTATCTTTATTTTTGACTCTGTTAATAAAATTATTGCAGCCGTACATTCGGGTTGGCGTGGAACTCAGAAAAGAATTTTGGAAAAAACACTTAATTTTCTTTTTGATAAATTTAATTCCTCAAGTAAAGATTTATTTGTTTATATGGGACCTTCCATTTCTCAGGCAAATTATCAAATTGGTGATGAAGTGGCAGAATTATTTGAGAGCAAATACTTATTAAAAATTGAGAATAAATTCTACCTTGATGTATCTTTCGTTAATTATGATATGTTAATGGATTATGGAGTTCCTAAAAATCAGATACAAAAATCTACCATTTGTACTTATGAAATGAATGAATTATTTCACTCATATAGACGAGATGGCGAAAAGTCGGGAAGATCATTAGGGGTCATAGCATTAAAATGAAAGAAACACCTGCTTATAAAATAATAATTACTTACGCGATATTGTGTTTTGTTTGGGGATCAACCTGGCTGGCAATCAAAATGAGCTTGGAATCTTTCCCGCCATTTTTATCCGCAGGAATAAGATTTTTCATTGCTTCATTTACAATAATAATTTTAATTCGATTAAGAGGAACTGAACTTCTGACAGATAGAGATTCAATGCGTTTATATTTTATGATGGGATTCTTTTCTTTCGTTATTCCATTTGGATTGGTTTACTGGGCAGAGCAGTATGTTGATTCTGGACTGGCATCAGTACTTTTTGGAGTATATCCTTTTTTTGTTGCAATATTCTCTTATTTTATGATACCAAATGAAGAAATTGGATTAGTTAGAATTGTTGGAATGATTTTGGGTTTTGTAGGAATCACAATAATATTCAAGGATTCATTTTCTTTGAAAATTACCGATTATATTCTTGGAATGTTTGCTATTGTTTTAAGTGCTATGATGCAAGCATTTATGGCAGTTACAATAAAAAAACATGGAAAACACTTAAATCCATTAAGTATGAATTTAGTACCAATGATGATAGCAGGGATAGTAATGCTTTCAGTTGGACTTTTGTTTGAGGGTTTCGGAAGAATTAAAATTACAGAGACAGGGGTACTGTCAGTTTTATATCTTGCTGTTATAGGTAGTGTAGTTACATTTACTTCATTCTACTGGTTATTAAAAAAAGTCAGTGTAATCATAATGTCTTTAATTGCATTTATCACTCCGGTTGTGGCAATATTTCTTGGTTGGGTTCTTTATGGTGAAGTATTAAGTGATAATCATATGGTCGGGACAACTTTTGTTTTAATTGGGGTTTTAATTGCCAATCTTCCATCAGACAAATTCGATAAAATAAAAAAAATGGCCATCAAATAATTCTTTGACAGCCATTAGAAACTAAAAATTTAGCTACTTTTAGAATCCAAATTTATATGCAACACCCAAGTTAATAGCGGTGGTTTCGCTTGCATAACTTTGGAATTTAACTGACAAGTCTAAAGAATTTTTACCCATAGGTAATTCATAACCAGCACCAACAGCAAATCCAAAATCTGATCCACTGGCTTCAACTGTTGTTTTACCAAAGAAAGGTAATGTTATTGTAGCTTTTGTATTCCAAAAATTCATTCCAACTTCACCCATAGCATAGAAACTATTTCCAAAATAGTATTTAGCTCCAGCTATTACAGGAATGATTGACCTTTCAACACCAACAATATCATCCTTTGCGGCGAACATTAAATATTGTGCACTACCAGTCAAATGTAAATTTGATTGAAGAGCATATTCAAACTTTGCTCCGCCACCAAATCCCATATTTGCAACATCTCCGAAAGAACCGATTGGAAACGCTAAATTTCCCCTACACTAACTGCCATTTTGCTTTGTGCATTAGCAAAAGTAAATGCAAAAAGAACAACGAAAAGAACTGAAAAAAGTTTTTTCAAAATAATTACCTTTCTTTTGTTTATAAATTAGTTATTTGTGCCAAACGAAAATGTTAAAAATTTTGATATAAAGCAAATTTTTATTTCTTGGCAATATTTTTTAATTATTTATTTCAAGAAATTTCAAAATAACTATGCTTAAGTTACTGATTGTCATATCAACACAAAATAAGGCAAATGAACTATTTTAATGATAATTCATTGAACTCCCACCAATGAATTCGCGTATAACTGAATTAGATGGGATTGCAGATTCATCAGCAACGGGAATTACTGTTTTCAATAAATTATACACTCTTACGGCTCTCTGATATGCATCAGTTTTGTAAATATTGCCTTGATAAACTTCAGTCCATTCCTGAAATAATTTTAACATTCTGTTTGCATAAATCGGTAATTCGTAAGGCATAGCACTACTGATAATGAAATCAGCTGTGTTACTGTAAGGAATAATATTTCTTAATTCGCTTGAACGAACATAATGCCAATGTTCTAAAGTTTGTTGTGGATTATATGCCCTGAAAACAGAATCCCTCAGCATTCTTCTTATTAACCGGATATCTGTCCATCTTACATATTTTCCATCATTGCCTTTGACTTGTAATAGTGGTTCAAGATAAAGCTTGAATTTTACAGAAACCGAAATATCTTTACTGAAATCAGGATACAATCCGTGCAATGAATCTATTAAAAGAAGCTCGTCTTTTTGCAATTTCATTGGAGTAACGTTCAAAGTTCTTTTGCCAGTTTTGAAGTCATAGTATGGAATCATTACTTCTTCGCCTTTACTGAGTTTTACAAGATGTTCATTTATCAGTTCTAAGTCGAGAGCTTGAGGAGTTTCGAAATCATAATCACCGAATTCATCTTTTGGGTGTAATTCTAAATCAAAAAAGTAATGATCAACTATTAGAGCTTTGAATTTAAATCCTTTTTTCGTGAGTTTTTCTTCTAATTTAAGAGTTGTTGTTGTCTTTCCTGAAGAAGAAGGTCCACTAATCATAACCATACGTACACTATCTAATCTTTCGATTATAAGATTTGCAGCCAATTCCACATCATCTTCGTAAAGACATTCGGATTCGTGGACAATTTGAGGAAATTCACCTTTTTCGATTCTTTCATTCAGTTTTTCTACTGTATGCAAATTGTGGGAAACAGCCCAATCGAGATTTCGCCAGATTTTCTGCCATGGAATATTATCATTTATCTTTGAAGCATATCTGGTTTCTGCTTCCCTTGCTCTTTTTCTTTCATCTCTGTAAAGAATATATTCCTTTGCAACTTTGGCGTGACCATTTTCAATTAGAACTTTCTCAACTAAATCCTGAATTTGTTCGATATGAATTGTGCTTTCGTTAGAATAAACCTGATTAATCAATGCAACCACTTTTTCTGATAATTCCTGCGCTTTTTCTTTATCACGACCGCCTACAGCAACTGCAGCCCTGTAAATTGCGTTGGTTATCCTGCCCTGATTGAAAGGGACGATTGTACCGGTTCGTTTTACAACTTGTTTTATGTGTGTTTCCATTTTTTTCTCATTTGTTAATTTTCAACATTTCAAACTTATAGCTTTATTTAGCTAAAATAAAGAAAAACGAATACTTTTACGGTTTTGTAATTCTTTTCATCGCGCTGGAAGATATGTTTTTCGAATATTTTTTTTATCAACAATCCAAAAATCAAGACCTTATTACCTTGTTAATTCCTAATACCAAAGGTAATTTTGTAAACATTTTTTATTAAAAAAAGGATTATTATGAATTCTCAGTATTATATAGAACTTGAAAATAAATATGGTGCTCACAATTATCATCCACTCGAAGTAGTAATAGCAGAAGGCAAGGGAGTTTGGGTCTGGGATGTTGAAGGTAAAAAATATCTCGACTTTTTATCAGCTTATTCTGCAGTTAATCAAGGACATTGTCATCCGAAAATTGTCAACGCAATGATTCAACAAGCACAGAAGCTGACATTGACTTCAAGAGCGTTCTACAATAATGCACTCGGTGAATATGAAAAATTCATCACAGAGTTATTAGGTTTTGACAAAGTTTTACCGATGAATACCGGTGTTGAAGGTGGTGAAACAGCAGTTAAATTAGCCCGCCGATGGGCTTATGATGTAAAAGGAGTACCGAAATATGAAGCAAAGATAATCGTTGCAAATGAGAATTTTCACGGACGAACTATGATGGCTGTTTCTGCTTCAACTGATCCTGATTCTTATGAGGGATATGGACCTTATTTACCCGGATTTATCAAAATACCTTTTAATGATATTCCGGCATTGGAAAAAGCTCTTGAAGAACCGAACGTAGCTGCTTTTATGGTTGAACCAATTCAAGGAGAAGCAGGTGTTTTCGTGCCTGATGATGGCTATCTGAAAAAAGCTCAGGAATTGTGCAAAGCAAAAAACGTTCTTCTCATCTGCGATGAAGTTCAGACCGGATTAGCAAGAACCGGGAAAATGTTGGCTTCTGATTATGAAGATGTGAAACCAGATATTCTAGTTTTAGGAAAAGCTTTGTCTGGCGGAACAATGCCAGTAAGTGCTATTCTCGCAAATGATGAAATTATGTTGACAATTAAACCCGGTCAGCACGGCTCGACTTTCGGTGGAAATCCCTTGGCTTGTAAAGTTGCTATTGCATCACTTGAAGTTTTGATCGAAGAAAAATTAGCTGATAATGCATTCACTCTGGGAAATTATTTCCGAAGCGAAGTTCAGAAATTTGTTAATGAATTTGAACACTTAGTATTAGTACGAGGGAAAGGACTTTTGAATGCCATCGTAATTAAACCAACTGAAAGTGGAAAGACCGCATGGGATGTTTGCGTGGCTCTGAAAGAAGAAGGTTTACTTGCAAAACCAACTCACGGTGATATAATCAGATTTGCTCCTCCATTAGTGATTACAAAAGATGAAATTGATTTTGCTTTAGAGAAAATTTATAAAGTGCTTAAAAATTTTAATTAAAATATTTTAGGTTGGTGAAAGTCTTTAATAAAAAAGATTTTTGCCAACTTCCATATCTATATGATTAAAGTCGGTTATGTAGCATTAATTGGTTTGCCTAATTCAGGCAAATCTACTTTGTTGAATTGTCTGCTTGGACAAAAGCTATCAATAGTTACCCCAAAACCTCAAACAACAAGAAAAAGAATTCTTGGTATTCTTTCAGAAGAAAATTATCAGATTATTTTTCTCGATACTCCCGGAATTGTAAAACCCTCTTACTTGCTTCACGAAAAAATGCTCGAGCATATTGATATTTCTATTGATGATGCAGATGTGATTGTGCTTATTTCTGATGTAAGTTCTGAAGAAAAACTAAAAGAAACTGAAGAATCAGAAGCAGTCAAAAAAATTATTTCAGAAAAGAAGAAACCGATTATTCTATCTTTGAATAAAATTGATACTATCACTCAGTATAAATCGAAAGAACTTATTGAACATTTCAAAATGTTAAATCAGTATGATGCTGTGATTCCTGTATCCGGGATTGCAAATTTTAACATACAATCACTTCTTGAAAAAATAATTGAATTGTTGCCCACAGGTAAAAAACTTTATCCTGATGATATTGTGTCAGAAGAATCAGAAAGATTTTTCGTTTCAGAAATTATACGTGAAAAAATCTTCGAGCTTTATGAAGATGAAGTTCCATACAGCACAGAAGTTATAATTGCCGAATTTAAAGAGCGAGAGAAAGGTAAAGATTTTATCAGTGCTGAAATTATTGTGGAAAGAGAATCTCAAAAACCGATTATAATTGGGAAAGAGGGAAAAGCAATAAAACGACTTGGACAACAAGCACGCAAATCGATTGAAGATTTTCTTGAGCGTGAAGTTTATCTTGAATTGCACGTAAAACTAATAGAAAAATGGAGACAGAACGAAAAAACTCTTAAAAGTTTTGGATACTCTCTTAAATGAAAAAATATCAAGGTGAAGCAGCTTTACTGCTTATAACTGTAATTTGGGGTGGAACTTTTGCTTTGATAAAAAATGCTTTAACAGATATTTCGCCCTCACTTTTTCTTGCTCTCCGATTTGGTGTTGCTTCAATTATTCTTTTTCCTTTTCTTTATTCACAACTCAAAAATGTAAATCGGGAAACAATTGTTGCAGGCACTATTCTGGCAGTTTTTTTCTTTCTCGGATTTCAGTTTCAAACAATTGGTTTGAATTATACCACTGCTACGAAATCGGGATTCATAACTGGGACTTTCGTCGTAATCATTCCTATACTTCAAACATTAATTGAAAAAAGAAAACCAAGAACGCATAATATAATTGGAGTAGTTTTAGTTTTTATTGGACTTGTATTTTTATCAAGTAGAGGCGAAAATCTTTTTCACTTTTTTGAACAGTTTGGAAGTGATTTGAACATCGGTGACTTGTTCACGTTCATCTGTGCAATTTTATTTGCATTTCAAGTTGTTTATGTTGACATCTTCACAAAGAAATATCCATTTATGCCGATGGTTTTTATCCAGCTTTTTATTTCAGCAATCGGTGGAACTTTAGCTGCAATTATTTTGCCTTCTTTTGGTCTGGAGCAAACAAAATTTATTTTGAATTCAAACGTAATCACAGCGATTCTCTACACTTCTATTTTTGCTTCAATAATTGCTATATCAATTCAACTGAAATATCAGAAAGTTGTTAGCCCTACTAAAGCTGGAATTATCTATTCATTCGAGCCGATTATGGCTGCTATTATTGCGTACATCATATTAAGTGAAAAAATTACAAACTTTGGCTTAATTGGTGGTGCATTTATTTTTGCAGGGCTACTTGTATCAGAAATTTTTTCAAATAAAGATGAGTGAATTCAAACGTGCTAAAATTTTAGTTGACGGAGTAGTTCAAGGTGTAGGATTCCGTTATTTCGTTTACAGAAATGCCTTATCTTTGAACTTGAAGGGTTACACAAAAAATTTAATGAATGGAAAGGTTCTGACAGAAGTTGAAGGCGAATTGGGTTTGATAAATGAGTTGATAAATAATTTGAAAGTCGGACCACCTCACGCACACGTATCAAATTGTGTGGTTGAATGGCTTCCGTTCAAAAATGAGTTCAATAGTTTTGAAGTCAGATATTACTAATTAAGAGGTTAGATTGAATTACAGAATCGGATACGGTTTTGATGTACACTCCTTCGCTGAAAACAGAAAACTGATTATCGGCGGAGTAGAAATTCCATTCGACAAAGGATTGGAAGGACATTCTGATGCTGATGTTTTATTACACGCAATTTCTGATGCCTTACTCGGAAGTTTATCACTTGGAGATATTGGCCATCACTTCCCAAATACAGACCCAAAATGGAAAGATGTTGATAGTTCAATCATACTCAAAGAATGTAATAATTTAGTTTTACAACACGGATATAAAATTTCCAACATTGATTCAATGCTTGCAGTTGAAGCCCCGAAGATTTATCCACACATTGAAAAGATGAAAGAGAAAATCGCTCAAGTTCTCGGAATTTCAGCAGATCAGATTTCAATTAAAGCAACAACTACAGAAAAGCTCGGATTTATCGGACGTTCTGAAGGTGTTGTTGCAATCGCGAATGTTTTAGTTTATAAAGACTGATTATGTTTGAAGAAATTTTATCAAATATATCCCAACTCAGTCCGATGCTGATTTATCTGATTTTGTTTTTCTTTGCTTTCCTCGAAAATATTTTTCCACCGTCACCGAGTGATATTATTGTTGTGATAGGTGGTTCACTTGTTGGAGCATCTTATCTTCATTTCACGCCTGTTTTGGTTTTTGCAACTGGCGGTAGCATTGCCGGTTTTCTTACTGCATTTGGAATAGGTTGGCAAATTGACAAAAAAATAATTCATTCAGGAAAAATTAAATTTTTATCCGTTCAGGCAATTGAAAAAGTTGAAGCTTCATTTCGTAATTATGGATATTATCTGATAATTGCAAACAGATTTTTACCCGGAACGAGAGCAGTTATTTCTTTTTTCGCTGGGATGAGCAGACTTAATGTTCATCTTACTATGTGGCTCTCCTTAATTAGCTCTCTGCTATGGAATGCTTTGTTGATTTCAATGGGGATGATTTTCGGAGATAATATTTCGCGAATTGATAAGTTCCTTGATACTTATACAAATATAGTTGTTACTCTCACAGTGCTGATAATAGTTGGATTATTAGTTAGAAATTTCTGGATTAAAAAGAAGAGCTCATCTTGAATTTCTTAAATATTTTTCGAAAGAAAGAAATAAGCCCTGAATTAAAAAGAGAAAATTGGAACAACAGATTTTTATTGTTGCTTTCAGGAATACTTTTCGGGATTTCATTTCCACCCTTTCCTTTTCCGGTTACATTGTTCATTTTCTTTTTCCTTCTGCCTTACATATTTGTCATCGAAAAGCGAAACTCTTTACTTGAAATTAACAAATCTTCTTATCTGACTTTTTTAATAATCAGTTTAATTACTCTTTATTGGGTTGGAAGCTGGCAGAGCAAAGCAGACCCATTTTTAATGATTGGTGGCGGAGTTTTAGTTTTTTTCTATCCGGTTGTTTTTTTGTTAGTAAGTAGTCTTTATTATTTCACTAAAAGAATTTTCAACGAAGAAGTTGCACAGTGGTTATTTCCAATTAACTGGGTTACTTTTGAATTTCTACTAACTCTGACAGACTTGAAATTTCCGTGGTTAACGCTCGGTCATTCTCTGGCAAAATTTACTGTCTTCATTCAAATAGCAGATATAATCGGAAGCTACGGATTGTCTCTAATTATTCTTTACATAAATATTTTGCTTTACAAAGCAGCAAAGAATTTCAAAAACAATTCGGCTTCTGCAATCAGATATGTATTCATCTCGGTTGGAATTTTCTCCTTAGTAGTATTTTATGGTTATCTGAAAATAGATAATTCAAATGATGAGAAGAAGATAAAAGTTGGAATTGTTCAACCAAATTTAGATCCTTGGGAGAAATGGAATACAGGCGGGCTTGAAAATTTACTTAATAAATATCTTGCATTATCTAAAGAGTGTATTAATGAACAAGCAAAACTGATAATCTGGCCTGAAACTGCTCTGCCAGTTTACTTACTTTCAGCTGAATATTCAAATCTTGTTGATTCAATTTATTCATTCATAAAGAAACACAATGTTCATTTACTTACAGGTATGCCTGATTTCAGAGTTTATTATCAAAATCCTCCTGATGACGCAAAATTTAGTAAAGCAGGCGAGTATTACTTTACAACATATAATTCAATTCTGTTGTTTAGTCCGTTCACTAATGAAATTCAGAGATATGGTAAAATGCATTTAGTTCCCTTGGGAGAAAAAGTTCCCTTCGTCGAGTCACTTCCTTTTCTAGGAGAGTTCTTCAAATGGAATGTTGGATTAAGTAGTTGGAACACAGGTCTGGATACTACAGTGTTTCATTTAATTTCAGAGTCAGATACAACAAAACTTGCGGGGTTAGTTTGTTTTGAATCAGTGTTTCCGAGTTTTGTATCATCTTTTTCAAAATTAGGAGCAGAGTTTATTGTAGTAGTTACAAATGATAGTTGGTATGGAAACTCAAGTGGACCTTATCAGCACAAAGAATTTGCTGCATTGCGAGCAGTTGAAAACAGAAAGGCAGTCGTTCGTTGTGCCAATGGCGGTATTAGTTGTTTGATTAACAAATTTGGATTCACTGAATATGAAACAAAAATGTTCACGAAAGAAACCTTTGTTATTGATGTGCCATTAAATAATGAAATTACTTTTTACTCTGAAAATCCTGACATTATTCCTATTTTGGCTTCGGCAATTTCTGTTTGGATTATTGGATTAAATATACTTTTTTCAATAAAGAGAAAATTTAAGGGTCAAGTATGATAGTCACTCTTCCAAAAGAAGCATTAAAATATTTGGATGATAAAATTATTAAAGTAGAAATTGATGAGAATTTATTAAAAGAAGAGAAAAAAATGCTTCGAATAAAAAAAGCAAAAGGCATATTAGCAAAAAATCAAATTGACGGATTGAAGTATCAAAAGAAAATCAGAAAAGAATATCAACGCAAACCTGATGCAAAATAACTTTCTTTTTGATACAAATATTTTTATTTACTATTTCAGTAATGAAGAAAAAGTTTGTGCTTTCTTCTCAGAAAAGTTTTTATCTAAAAATAAAATATACTTTTCAGTGATAACTGAAATTGAGTTATTATCTTATCCAAATCTTTCCGAAAAGGAAATTACAACAATTAAAGATTGTATAAATTCATTTCATCTTGTCGAATTAACTAAAGAGGTAGTGAAACTAACAATAGCTATAAGAAAAAATTATAAGATAGGGATAGGTGATTCGATTATTGCTGCATCAGCCCTTTATTCAAATTCTATATTAGTAACCCGAATATGAAACACTTCTCTAAAATACCTGAGTTAAAAATAATTAATCCTTTTGATGTAATATGATTGACTTAAGAAGTGATACAGTTACTAAACCGTCTGAAGAAATGCGAAAGGCAATGTACGAAGCAGAAGTTGGTGATGATGTATTCAAAGAAGATCCTACTGTAAACAAACTTGAAGAATATACCGCAGAACTTTTAGGTAAAGAATCTGCTCTTTTTGTTACAAGCGGAGTAATGGGAAATCAGATTTGTTTGAATGTTCTTACAAATCCCGGTGATGAAGTAATTTGCGAAAGAGACGCACACATTTTTAATTACGAATCTGGTTCGCCAGCTAAATTAAGTGGCATACAATTATTAACTGTTGAAGGAAAGAATGGAGTGTTCTCTGCCAAACAGATTGAACCACTAATACGACCAAGCTCTGCTTATTATATGCCAAGAACGAAGGTTATAGAGGTTGAGAATACTCACAATCGTGCAAGTGGTGCTATCTGGCCAATTGAGAATATTATCGAACTAAAAAATCTTGCTAAAAAGTATAATCTCTTTTATCATCTTGATGGTGCAAGAATCTGGAACGCTTCTGTTGCAACAGGAATTTCAGTTAAAGA
>CAKZLD010000047.1 GCA_937125135.1 uncultured Ignavibacterium sp. | reverse complement strand
AATTGTGGTCAATGTATTAATCGTTGTCCTACCGGAGCATTGAGAGCAAATGATCCGAGAGATGAAATCTGGGCTGCTATTGATGACCCAAAGAAACACGTAATTATTCAGACAGCACCTTCTCCGCGTGCAGCAATTGGTGAAGAATTTGGATTAGAACCAGGAAAATCTTTCACTGGTGAACTAAATACAGCACTAAGAAGAATCGGATTCGACAGAGTATTTGATACAAACTTCACTGCAGACCTGACAATTATTGAAGAAGGAACAGAGTTAATTATCAGACTTTATAAAGCACTTGTTAAAAAAGAACAAGTTGCATTACCTCAGTTCACTTCCTGCTCACCTGGTTGGGTAAAATATCTTGAACATTTTTATCCTGAATATATTGATAATCTGAGCTCTGCAAAATCTCCACAACAAATGTTCGGAGCATTGATAAAAACTTATTATGCTAAGAAAATGAATCTTGATCCTGCAGATATAGTTTCCGTTGCTGTTATGCCTTGTTCAGCTAAGAAATTTGAATGTAACCGACCAGAGATGAATTCATCTGGATTTAAAGATGTAGATTATGGACTTACTACTCGGGAACTTGCACAAATGATTAAGGAAACAGGCATTTACTTACCCGAAATGCCAAAATCTCATTTTGATGATCCATTTGGTGATGCCTCTGGTGCAGGATTGATTTTCGGTGCAACTGGTGGTGTGATGGAAGCTGCTTTAAGAACAATAATTGAATTTGTAACCGGTAAAAAAGTAGAAGATGTTTTTGCAAATGCGGATGTTACTCCAGTAAGAGGATTTGAAGGTGTTCGCTATGCTGAACTTCCAATTACAGAAGTTGGACCTGTTCCTGATTTAATAAAACATCTTGTTCCTGATTGGAACTGGTTGAAAGGAGCAACATTAAAAATTGCAGTTGCACACGGAACTGCAAATGCTAAAAAAGTAATGGACGATATTAAAGCTGGTGGAAAATTCAGCGAATGTCATTTTATTGAGTTTATGGCTTGTCCTGGTGGATGTATCGGTGGAGGTGGACAACCAATTCCTACAAGTCCGGAAATCAGAAAAATGAGAGCAAAAGCAATTTATGATGAAGACAATTCTTTACCGATAAGAAAGAGTCACGAAAACAAATATGTAACAGATATTTATAAAGAGTTTCTTACAGATGGCCCATGCGGACATATATCTCATAAACTGCTTCATACTCATTATGTAAAAAGAGGCAAATACATAGCTTAATTATTTGTAATGTGTCAGCCTTACACACATGAATTATGCTCCGTGTAGGCTGACATTTATTTTAGAGTTCTTTAAATACTAAATCAACAACAACAAAATGCTAAAACTTATTCCTGATTGGGCTACTCACGATGAAGAATTCTGGTTATCCATCAGAAGAAGAAACTTATGGTTTATTAAACTTAGATACGCCACTGTTTTTGTCCTTTTCATTTTTTTACTTACTCACAAATTATTCCTCAATATTGAGCTGACAAATATTCAAACAAATGCTCTCATTTATATTGCTACGATTATATTGATTTATAATTTGTCTTTTCATTATTTCAGAAGATACTTAAAACACGATTCAAATGCTTTCAATCCCCTTCACCTATCAATTCTTCAGATGGTGATGGATTTAATAATGTTACTGATGATGGTTTATTATTCAGGCGGAGTTGATTCACCGATTTATTTCTTTCTTATTTTTCATATGATAGTTGGTAGTTTAATTCTACCGGGTATAATAATTTATTCGTTCGCAGCGGCAGTCATTACTGCTTTCTGGGGAATTACAATCGGAAGTTATTTTAATTTGTTCGAACATCACCAAATAAAAGGATTTCTACAAGCAAGTAATTATCAAAATTTTAATTATGTGTTGAGTGTAAATATTGTTTTTGCAATGGTGATAATAATTACAGTAGTGCTTGCGAATTACATTGCAAAACAGTTATATAAAAAAGAGCAACAGTTGTATTCTTATATTGAAAAACTAAATCAAGCTGAACAAGAGAAAACAAAATACATTCTTGGAATTGTGCATGAACTCAAAACTCCTCTTAATGCACTTCACGCTTATCTCGATATTGTTCTTCAAAAATTTATTGGACCATTGGATGAAGTTGTTGAAGAAAAACTTATACGTGCCAAACGTCGTTCTGATGAAGCAATTGAGATGATAAATACAGTGTTAAAAGTTTCACAGATGAAAATGATGGATGCTATTTCAGTTGAGGAATTTGAACCTGCAGAAATAACAATCTCTGCCATCAACAGACACGAACCTTTTGCAAAAAATAAATCAATTCAAATTTCTTACTTCGATGAGAGAAAAGATAAAACCATAAAAGTAAAAGGTGACAAGTTCTTGATAATGATTGCTTTGTCAAATCTTATCGGAAATGCTGTAAAATATGGTTTTGAAAATGGAATAGTGGAAATTAGAATTTCCAATTCAAATGACTGGCTGAATTTTGAAGTTTGTGATAATGGACCCGGAATTCCTGAGAAAGAACATAAAAATATTTTTAAGGATTTTTTCAGAGCAAGTAATATTCGTAAAATGGTTTCGGAAGGAGCTGGACTCGGGTTATCTTTTGTAAAACAAATTATCGACAAACATAACGGGCTAATTACTTTTGAAAGTCCTTCAAGATTAAAAGAGCCAAATAAACCGGGAACTTGCTTCAAAATCTCTCTCCCTATTAAATAAAATTTTTCTACAGCTTAAACGAAAAAATATGACTTGAGAATGCCTTCAATTCAATAAATAAACCTTGCTCTTTTATTTCCTCAATACTTCTTTCATAACTGACAGAATTCAGTTCGTCAAAAAGATTTAACAACATCCCATTTTCAGGAACGGAAAACTTAACTCTGCATCTTGAAGTTGAACCAGAATAATTTATAGCAACTAATCTACTTTCGTTTTTATAAATCCATTGCCATGCGAATATTTTTTCGTAAGTTGAGTCATTCTCACTTACCTGCAAAGTTTCGACTTGTTTCCACTTTCCTAATCTGAAAACATCTGCTTTAGTAATTCTTAGAAGTTTGTAATAATAATTTTGAACTCTTTCATCTACTTTTTCAAACTGTTCTCTGCGTAATTGAACAGGTAATTTAATTTTCTTCCCTTCAAACTGACCATCGTGATAAAATATCATTCCTCTAATTGTACTTATAACTGTAGCAGCGGCCAAAGATTTATCTTTACCAAATCTCGATGCACACCTTGGTTCATCGTGATTTTCAATAAACCTTACTGATTTTTTCTGATAGTCTTCTTCTGCATTGAGATGATCTTTAACTCCACGAATTTCATCATTCGAAAGTCTGTCGAGAAGAGTTTTGTCATAAGTGAAATCAAATCCTAATTGTTGAAGCTGCCATTCAAGATTCCAGTAAGCTTCTGCGATAAAAATAAAATCCTGCCGAATATTTTTTATAAATGATATTGCTTCGTACCAAAATTCTTTCTCGGGTTTTTTGAAATCATATTTTCTTAAAGGACCAATCCACGTATTGTTGAAGACATTGTTCAAAGTAAGCATAGCCATATCACATCTAACCCCATCAGCGAGCGAAGTAATATTCTGAAGGATGTTAATCATAAAATCACGTGCAGTTGGATTAAAATAATTTATCTGAACTGTATCCTGCCACGCAAGGAAAAGAGGATCTCTGCCGTGTGCATAATATTCATCTTCAAAATATGGAGATTGAAAAAACGTATGTGGATCATTTTTATAAAAATATTCGTCTGCAGGAACAAAAATATCTTTGTGAGTTTTTAATAAATCTGTTCCGATGCTGAAATGATTGCTTACAAAATCAACAATAAGTTTTATTCCAAATGAGTTAAGCCGTTCCTTGAATTTAATTAAATCTTTTTCTGTTCCAATCTCAGGATTGACTGTGTATTCAGAAATTGCGTAAGGTGAACCAATAACATCTTCTTTCCGCCAATCTTTCAACGCTTCATTATAAGATGAAACTAATCCCGACTCAAAGCAATATTTTGAGATAATATCTTTATTGATTTTCCAAATACCCATAAACCATATATAATCGAAACCTAAGTTTGACCATTCTTCAATTTGTGAATCGGGGATCTGATTGAGTGATTGAAAATTCTTCTTTCTTAGCCAAACCCGAGTGTTTATTTCAAGTATTCTTGGATTATTGTATAACATTTTACTTTAAATTTAGAATTAAAAATGATGTCCCTTTAACTTTTGTTTCAAAGGAATTATTTTTTATTTCATATTGATCACCGGAGAAAAGATCATCAGCTTTTGTAATTTTATAAATAGATGGGATTTCAATTGCAATATTTTGTTCTGATTCATTCTTATTAAGAATAACAAGAATTCTTTCATTCATATCAGAACGAATAAATGAATAAAATTTTTCATCGGCTTTTAATGTTAAAAAATCTCCGTATCTCAAAGCTGTATGCTTTGCCCTGATATTTATGAGTTTACTTACATCTTCTAAATTTTGTTTCTCATACAAATTCAGTTCATCATCAAATCTCATCATTCTTCGATTATCCGGATCTGATGCTCCGGTCATTCCAATTTCATCTCCGTAATAAATAATTGGCACCCCAGGAATAGATATTAGATAAGCCATGTATAATTTCAGCTTATCATAGCTTGACGGATTATCAACAACAGGAGGATTTGTCCATCCGATTTCATCTGCACGTCCATCGTTAATTTCCAAATCACCATCTGCATATGCCATATAACGAATTTTATCGTGACTATCCATCAGATTTCCCATTAGATTATTATATCCGAACACCTGAAAACATTTCTTCATTTGATAATCAAGTAATTTGAAAGAGGCATCCTGATTCAGAAAAGTTGGAATTGCAACATCATATAAATTGAAATTGAACTGTGCATTCAACTGACCATTATTCACATAGGAAGCAATTAAATCAATCCCGCCAAAAGTCTCTCCAATCTGATAAACTTTTTTCTTTTTAGGAATTTCAATATTTCGTTTAATCTTTTGAGTAAGTAATCTCCAGAATTCATTCGGGACGTGTTTGACTGCATCGTGTCTGAAACCATCAGCACCAGTAACATTTAACCACCAGACTGCGTTGTCAGTCATATATTCAAGTGCTTCATAAGAGCCAATGTAATCAAACGATGGCATATATGGTTCAAACCATGTAGTTAAACGATATTCATCCCATAAGCGTAAATTCTTTCTTCCATTTGGTAACTCGAGAACACCGAACCAATCGCGATGTTTTTTCCAAAGTGGATTTTCATCGTGAATATGATTAGATACAAAATCAAGTAAAATTTTAATCCCGTTTTTATGAGCTGTATTGATAAGTTCACGGACTAAATTCATATCTCCGAAATGCTCTTCAACTCTTGTGGTTGAAACAGGCCAGTAACCGTGATAACCTGTGTACCAGCGATGAGGTGCAGGATATTCTCTGTAAGCATTGTTTGTGTTATCAACAATCGGAGACATCCAGATTGTGTTTATTCCAAGTTTGCTAAAATAACCTTCATTCATTTTGTTAATAATTCCCTGAAAGTCGCCACCCTGATAATTCGCTGGTGTAAAAAGTGAATCGTGTTGAATCGGATTGTCGTTCGATTTATCACCATTTGAAAATCTGTCTATCATCAACGAATAAATAATTTTATCATGATGAGTTTTGAATTCAGTTGTGCCGGCAAATTTGCCATCAATAAGTTGAACCGTTTGAATGTTCGATGCTTTTCCACTTTTATTTACAGCTAATCTGATAAATCTATGTCCGCTGAGATTTGAATTTATGTTAACAATAATTTCATTCCCTTTGATAGACAACTCTTTTTCAGATATTTTCTGATTATCTAAAAGTGCAATCACATTTTGCTTTGTAAGTTTGAATGATTTGTCGATGTGTTCAAAATAAAATTTCAAAGAAAGGATATCTCCTTTTTTTTCATATCCTAAAACGTGAAGGAAAATTTTTTCGCTTTCTGATTCTTCAATTATTCTGACTGAATTGTAATCCCCTAATCCATTCGGAACTTTAACTGGATTTTCGGGATCAATTAGTTCTTTCCCATCCACAAAAAATTTATACTCATATCTACCAGGGTCGAGCGGAATTTCAATTTCATAAATTCCATCTCCATTCTCATCTTTCATCGGAAGATTTTGTCTGTTCCAACTATTAAACTGACCAAAAAGATTTATTTGCTTATCATTTGCTGATGCTTTGTAAGTGAATTTGTATTTATTGCTTTTGAATTTCTGAACTGGAATAACATAATCTTTGTTGAAATAGCTGAATTCAAGAAGAGTGATTCCAGAAAAATCTTTTCGAGGAATTAAATTCAAGTGAAGTGTATTTGCATCATAAGTGAAGGAAATGTCTTTGTTTTGTTTCCATTCTATCGAATAATCGTCTGAAAAAAATAAATCTGAAAGTAAAACAGAGACAGTATCTTCCTGAGGGAGATTTACAGGTTCAATTAAATCAAAAATAACTTGCGATTTGATCAATCCTGAAACAAAAAGTAAAATCAGGAAAATTGGTTTTATCATAATAAATCCACATTTAATTTTTTCTTTACCATAAACTTAATAAATACACAAATAAGGTTTAACTGATTAGAATGAAATCTTTTCAGTAATTTTGCATTAAAATTTAATAGGAAACAATTTCTTTCATGCCAAAAATTAATGAAATATATTTTTCGATACAGGGAGAAGGAACAAGAGCAGGAGAACCTTGCGTGTTTGTGCGTTTCACCTATTGTAATCTACGATGCACATATTGTGACACCGAATATGCTTTCTATGAAGGAAAAGATTTAACTAATGAAGAGATTCTTCGGGAAATAAAAAAATTCAATTGCTCGCTTGTTGAAATAACTGGCGGAGAACCATTAGTTCAGAAACAAGATTGCCTTGAGTTGATGAAAACTCTTTGTAATATGAGTTATGATGTAATGATTGAAACTGGTGGAAGTATTTCAATCGCAGAGATTGATAAGCGAGTTAAAATCATTATGGATTTGAAATGTCCATCAAGTGGAATGGAGAAGAAAAACTTGTATGATAATATAAATTACCTAAAACCATTCGACGAACTAAAATTTGTAATTGGAAACAGAGAAGATTACGAATGGAGCAAAAAAATTATTCAAGATTACAATCTTGATAAAAAGTGTATCATTTTATTTTCACCTGTATTCGACAAAATACAACCGGTTGAAATAGTTAATTGGATTTTGGAAGACAATCTCAAAGTCAGATTTCAATTACAACTACATAAATACATTTGGCATCCACTAACTAAAGGAGTGTGAATTGAAAATAGCAAAAGAGTTTCATTGGGAGATGGGACACCGATTACCTGAACATTTCGGGCTTTGTAAAAATATCCACGGTCATTCTTACAAAATGATTCTAACTGTTGAAGGAGAAATGAATGAACAACAAATGATTATTGATTATTATGATTTGGAAAAAATCATCAATCCAATTATTCAGGAATTTGACCATTCATTTATGGTAAACAAAAATGATAATCTCGTTTTAGAATTTTTAGAAAAGTTAAACTCGAAAAAAGTAATAGTTGACTTTGATGCAACAGTTGAAAACATTTGTCTGTTCGTTCTAAATAAAATTAAAGCAGCAAATTTGCCTGAAAATATTAAATCTATTTCAGTCAGAATTTATGAAACTCAATTCGATTATGCAGAGGAAAGTTTAACTCTCAACTGATGAAAAAGAATTTCAAATCAAATAAATCATCAAAGAAATTCAGAAGATTTAAACTCTTTATTGAATACGATGGAACGCGTTATTCTGGTTGGCAGGCACAGAATAATTCAAAAACAATTCAGGGTAAGATTATTG
>CAKZLD010000046.1 GCA_937125135.1 uncultured Ignavibacterium sp. | reverse complement strand
AAAAAAAATACCTTACCTACCCTGTTCTTACTCCCATTGCTGAAGCTATGAGTTGCTTTTAAGTTCATATTTCTTTAAAAACAATTTGACCTCCTCTTCGTAAGTCATCTTTTTATGATGCTCTTTCTGATTATGAATGTATCTTTCTACTTTTTTTACCATTGATTCGCTAACCGAAAATGCTCCGTAGCCAGTTCGCCAAGCAAATTTGAATTTTGTTAAAGACGATTGATTTAGCCAGTGAGATGATTCTCCTTTTATATTTTTGAAAATATCACCGATGCTAAAATTTGGTGATAATAAAAAGAGAATGTGGATATGATCGCTTGTTCCGTTTATAATTCTTACTTGACAATCCAGTTCATTCTCGAGCTTTTGCTTTATATGATTATATAATTCCTTTTCAAATTCTGAGCTAATGAGAGCTGTTCTGTCTTTAGTTCCGAATACGCCATGTATCCAGATTTTTAGCAGTGAGTGTGACATTGTTCTTCCTGTTTATTTAGTTCTACGTTCCCATAGCTGAAGCTATGGGTTGCTTTCGCTTTCCACGATCTTAATTATATAGACATGTATTTCATGGATTTAAAATAAAAAATCCTTCTTATTGAAAGAAGGATTTGCTTTGTAGCGGGGGCAGGACTTGAACCTACAACCTTCGGGTTATGAGCCCGACGAGCTACCAATTGCTCCACCCCGCGATGTAATTTCCAAAATTTGTGATACAAATATAAATAAAAGTTAACGGTTTGACAACTAACCATCAATATTATTAAAACTTGAAGCTATTCCATCCAACGCCTGAGACCTAACGTGGATTTCATTCAGTTTTTGAATCAATTTTAGAATAACTTTTCTCTTTTCATCAACAAGATCATTCAGAAATGTACTTACTTCAGGCATATTACATTCTTTAACAACACTCTCATAAAACTTTACCAAAGCAGTCTCCCGTTTAAGTGCTTCACTTAATGTAGCACAAGTATTTCTGCAAGCGTGTTGACAATTTACATCTATGTCATTCATAACTTACCTCGTAAGTGGTTGTTTAATTATTTTTAAGCAAATTCTATAACATTTGCCAGTTCTTTACCTCTGTTCAATGCCTGCTCATTCACGGGAATCAGATTATGTCTGCGTGGAGGTAAAGCTTTTTTAAGAGCATCAATTAAAGTTTCAATTTTTAATATTGGTTTTTTAGCAAGAAAAGCTCCTGCAATAATCATATTTGCCACCTGCTTTGCCTGAAGTTTATCTGCTTCTTCAATACCAGGAATGGGTAAGATTTCTATGTCGTCTCTTGTTGGTGGAGTTATAATAGTTGATGTCTCGTAAATTAATAGTCCACCAGGTTTAACAGATTTTTCAAATTTTTCTAATGAAGGTTGATTTAAAATTAATGCTGTATCAAATTTAGTTATTATCGGAGAGCTGATTCTCTTGTCAGAGACAATAACTATACAATTTGCCGTACCTCCCCTCATTTCAGGTCCATAAGATGGCATCCAGCTTACTTCTTTTCCTTCTATCATTCCGGCGTAAGCAATAAGTCTTCCCATTGAAAGAACTCCCTGCCCGCCAAAACCTGCAATAATTATTTCTTGTTCTTGTGTCATAATCAAATTCCTTAATTTTATTCTTTAGGAACTTTAATATCTCCAACAGGATAGAGCGGAAACATATATTCTTCAATATACTTAATTGATTCTACTGGAGTCATTTTCCATCCTGAAGGACAATTAGAAACTACTTCAACAAAGCAAGTTCCCTTTTTTAACTTCTGATATTGAAAAGATTTTGTCAAAGCTTTCTTTAATTTTCTCACTGCATTTGGATTATGAACTGATTGTCTGGTAACGTAATATGCTCCAGGAAGATTGGCAATCAATTCCGTCATTTTTAAAGGTGCTCCGACCATACTTACATCACGGCCGTATGGAGAAGTTGAAGTAACTTGTCCCGGGAGAGTTGTTGGCGCCATCTGTCCACCAGTCATTCCATAAATGCCATTATTTATAAAAACCATCAAAATATTTTCTCCGCGGTTAACGGTATGAATTGTTTCTGCAGTGCCGATAGCTGCTAAGTCTCCGTCACCTTGGTAAGTAAAAACATATTTATCTGGAAGAACTCTTTTAATTCCTGTTGCAACAGCACTTGCTCTTCCGTGAGCTGCTTCCTGCATATCAACGTTCATATAATGATATGCAAAAACTGAACAACCAACAGGAGCAACACCAATAGTTTCTTCCTGTATTCCCAGTTCTTCAACTACTTCCATCAATAATCTATGAACAACACTATGACCGCATCCGGGACAATAATGGAAAGGTATATCGTACAAAGCTTCTGTTGGGCGGCAATATACTTCTTCGAGTTCTACTTCCGGTTCTTCTAAATATAATTTTTCAGACATAATGCCTCCTATCCTACTACTTTCGATTTTTCAAGATGGGTTTCTAAATCTTTTAGAATTTCTTCCGGCGTTGGAATCATTCCACCCATTCTACCTTTGAAGAAAACAGGAACTTTACCGTTAACTGCAAGTCTGACATCTTCTACCATTTGTCCTGCATTCATTTCGATGCTCATCATAAACTCAACTTGATTAGCCAGTTCAGATAATCTTTCTGAAGGGAATGGAAATAAAGTGATTGGTCTTAATAATCCGATTTTAATTCCTTTTTCTCTTCCTAAATCGCATACTTTCTGGCAAATTCTTGATGATAAACCAAAAGCAACTAATAAGACTTCTGCATCTTCGGTAAAGATTTCTTCATATCGAACTTCTTTTTTCATCATTTCATATTTTGCCAAAAGTTCGTGATTTATTTTTTCCATTTGTTCTGGTTGAATATGCAATGAGGTAATGACGCGTTGAGCTCCTCCTTTTGGTTTTCCACGAGTAGCCCAGTCGGGAATATTTTTAGACAAAGAATTATCTTCTGGCAGATAAACTTTCTCCATCATCTGACCAAGAGCTCCATCAGTTAAAATCATTGCCGGATTTCTGTATTTTTCTGCGAGTTTGAATCCTTCAAATACAAAATCAGCCATTTCCTGAACAGAATTTGGAGCTAATACAATAAGGCGATAATCTCCATGACCACCTCCCTTTGTGGCCTGGAAATAATCGCCCTGAGATGGTTGTATTGTACCAAGCCCTGGTCCTCCTCTAACCACATTTACAACTAAACAAGGCAATTGAGCAGCGGCAATGTACGATAACCCTTCCTGCATCAAACTAATCCCCGGTGATGAAGAGGAAGTCATAACTCTTGCACCAGCTCCTGCAGCACCATACATCATATTAATTGAAGCAATTTCGCTTTCTGCTTGTAATACAACTATATTTTTCTCTTTTCTATTTGGTACTTCTCTGGTGAGATATTCAATTATTTCGGATTGAGGTGTAATTGGATATCCGAAATAAGCGTCAATATTGGCTCTGATTGCAGCTTCAGCGAGCGCATCATTGCCTTTCATTAAATGTGGCTCTTCGTTTCTGATTTCTTTTTTCATTGTGTGTCCTATTCTGTTGATACTTTTTCTTTTTTCGCTGGTTTAGCCTGACGATATACAGTTATCGCTGCTTCAGGACAAACCAAAGCACAATTGGTACATCCTGTACAAACGTTGTAAATCAATTCCACATATCTATATCCTTTGTCATTAAAATGGGATGATAATGCTAATGCGTCTTGTGGGCAGGCAATTATGCAAAGCTCACAACCCTTGCATATTTTAGCATCAATATTAACGTTTCCTTTAATCATAAATTACCTCATTTATAAATTTTAAAAGATTTACCAATGTTAATGCCATTCAGTAAATATGATTATTCACTAGAAAAATGATGATTAAATCACTGTTTTTCAGCTTTTGAAAAGCTGATTTTTAATTAATTCCTAAGTTTGAGAAGGTAAAAAGAAGATTGGTGGGAATTATTTGCTGAAAATTTGATTTTTGAGGAAATTTTAACCACAGATTTCACAGATTAACTCAAATAATTTTTATAATCTGCTTATCTGTGGTTAAAATATTATTCTACAAACACACCCATCTTACCAAATTTTTCAATTCTTGAATTCACTAATTTTTCAGGTTTGATTTTTACAAGATTATCGAGTTCTTCCAACAATATAGCTTTTAATGTGTCAGCCATTTTTTTGTGATCTTTATGAGCTCCGCCAATTGGCTCGGGAATGATTCTGTCAATAATTCCTTGTTCAAGTAAATCGGGAGCAGTAAGTTTTAGTGCTTCTGCAGCCTGCTCTTTATATTCCCAACTTCGCCATAGAATACTTGAACAAGATTCCGGACTAATTACAGAGTACCAACAATTTTCCAACATCAAAATTCTATCTCCAACTCCAATTCCTAATGCTCCACCGCTTGCACCTTCTCCGATAATTACTACAACAATCGGAACTTTGAGACGCGCCATTTCAAAAAGATTTCTTGCAATAGCTTCTGCCTGACCTCGCTCTTCAGCTTCAATTCCGGGATATGCACCTGGAGTGTCTAACATTGTAATAACAGGCTTATTAAACTTTTCGGCAAGTTTCATCAAACGTAACGCTTTACGATATCCTTCAGGATTCATCATTCCGAAATTTCTGAAAAGATTTGATTTTGTATCACGTCCCTTTTGTTGACCCATAATTACAACTTTGTGATGTCCAAGTTGAGCTAATCCACCAACAAGAGCTTTATCATCTCTGAAAAGTCTGTCTCCGTGAAGCTCAACGAATGATTCGCACATAGCATAAATATAATCAAGAGTGTATGGTCTTTCAGGATGACGAGCGAGTTGAACTCTCTGCCAACGAGTTAAACTTTTGTAAACTTCTTCTCTTAGCTGCCTGACTTTTTCTTCAAGACGAATTATATCTTTTTCGATATCAAGCTGGTCTGAAATAGCTCTCATTTCTTCGAGTTTGGTCTCGAGTTCAATGATTGGTTTTTCAAAATCTAAAATTGTTTTTGCCATAATATCAAACCTTATTAAACATTTTTTTGAATGATTTAGTTAATATTTCAATATCCATCCAGATATTTTGATTTTTTGCGTAATAGAAATCTAATTTTTTTTGATATTCACTGTCGCCTTGTTCAAAATACCAAAAACCTGTCAAACCTTTTTTGCCGAGGAAAATGTTTTGTTCATTCAAATCAGATTTTGGACCCACAAAACTACATTTTCCAATCAAAACTTTAGGCACATTTAAGATAAATTCAACGAAGTCTGACTTCTTTTTACTAATCTTGTATTTGAAAAATATGAAAGGGTAAACGAAAATCAAAGAAAGAAACGCTACCATAAAATCGAATGAGCTTTTAATAATTTGCATTTTTAAGTCAGAGATATTGAATTTTACCTCAAAAAGAGGTATATCTTCAACAATTGAAACGGCAGTCTTACCAACAATAAAATCTTGATCGTTCCCAACGACTAGAAATTCTACATTCTCTTTTTTTAATGAAGAGACTATTTGCATCATTCGGTGATAAGACAAAGCAGTTGAAGAAAAAATTACTTCATCAATTTTGAAATCACGAATTATTTTATTTATGTTTTGCTCTGTTCCAAGAACTTCAAAAGAATTAATCTTTTCACCAACCTGTTTGTATGAATTGCCAATTATACCGATGATGTTTCTTATTTCCGTTTTTTTCTGCTTTAATTTATTTGCAAGTTGCTGAGTAGATGAATCTGTTCCAACTATCAATGTTCGTTTTTGTTTTTCAAATCCTGATCTAAAGAGATTTTTGAATGCGGATTTAACAAGTATTCTCCATAAAGAAAGAGCAAAGAATCCAAATACATAAAGTATAATTACAACTGCCCTACTGAAAGCAAATTGCTTAAAGAAAAATGTGAGAGAAGTTAGAATTGGAAAACTTAACATTAATGAAAAAAGAACTTTAAGAATTGAGAGATTATTCAATCTATAGCTTCCAACGAAAGCCGAAACAATAATATGAATCAAAGCAGGAACTGAATAAATTATCGGTAATGCTTCAGTAGAAAAGCCTGCCCAATCAGGTTTCAGATTCATATATAAATGTTCTGCGAAGTAAAGACATAGATTAAAAAATATAAAATCGAAGACAACACCAATAATCACTAATTTACTTTTTCCCACAAATGCAAAAAAGGTTCTGACAGCAATAGCAAAACGAAGAATCATTTCAACAATAAAAGAACTTGATAAATGTTTCTTCACGAATAAGTGCATTGCTTGATAGAATATTTTCGTTTCATCCAGACTGCTGCGTTTAGTGCTTTCGCCTTTGTAATGAATAATCTGAGTCGTATGCACATAATAAATTTTATATCCGGCTTTCTGAATTCTGTAACACAAATCAAGGTCTTCACCATACATAAAAAACTGTTCATCAAATCCACCGACATTATCGTAAACTTCTTTTCTCATCATCATAAAAGAGCCGGAGATTGCATCAACTTCATAGGTTTGGTTTTCATCAAGATAAGTAAGATTATAGCGTGCAAGTAGTTTGCTTTTGGGAAATAATGTGCTTAATCCTGTAACTTTTGTGAATGCAGTCCAAGGTCCAGGGAAACTTCTTCTGCAGGCAAGTTGAAGTGTTCCATCAGGATTTAAGATTTTACATCCTGCCATCCCCGATTCAGAATGACTTTCAAAAAATTCAATCATTTTTGTGAAAGTATCTTCAGCAACAAGAGTGTCGGGATTTAGCAGGAGAATATATTTACCTTTTGCAATTCGTAAACCCTGATTGTTTGCTTTGCCAAAACCGACATTAGTTTTGTTTTCTATCAAGATAATCTGATTAAATTTCTCTTTAATCATCTCAACACTTCCATCATCAGAAGCATTGTCAATTACGATTATTTCAACATTTAAATTCTGAGAAGCTTTGTTGATCGAATCAATTAAGTTTTTGAGGAATTCTTTTACGTTATAATTTACAATGATGATTGAAAGTTCGGGCATAGATTTTATAAAATTCCTAAAATGCTTCTGAATCTTAATTTCCAAACCATAAATACAGCTTCATAAACTATTTTCTTCGACATTTTTGAACTACCTTTTGCTCTGTCCGTAAACACAATCGGAATTTCTTTAATTCTGAATTTTTTCTTGAAAGCTTTGTAAGTCATTTCTATCTGAAAAGAATATCCGTTTGATTTTATTTTATCTAGATCAATTGCTTTGAGAACTTCAATTCTGAAACATTTGAATCCGCCAGTAGTGTCGTGAACAGGAAGTCCAGTGATTGTGCGGGTATATATACTTGCGAAATAACTTAGGAGCAATCTTCTCATTGGCCAGTTTAAAACTCTCACACCGTTTATATAACGACTGCCGAGCACTAAATCAGCGTCTTTGATTGCTTCGAGAAAAGCGGGAATATCTTTTGGATCGTGAGAAAAATCGGCATCCATTTCAAATACTAAATCATAATTGTTATCAATCGCATACTTGAAACCAGAGATGTAAGCAGTTCCAAGTCCCATTTTTTTCGGACGTTTAAGAATTTTTATTCTTGGCTCTACTCTGCTTTTTTCTTCGACATATTTTCCGGTATTGTCAGGTGAATTATCATCAACCACAAGAATATCTATATCTTCATTCTGTTGCAATATCGCTGGAATAATCTTTCTGATATTTTCCAGTTCGTTATATGTAGGAATGATAATCAGAATTTTTTGACTATTCATAAATTATATCTCTACTTGTATGTAAATAGCAATAGCTGAGAGCAAATCAAAAAGAATTAAATTTTTCATAATAATTATATGGTCTTTCTGAAATTAGTTATCATTCTACATTCATTATCTAACTTATCAAGTATATTATTCAATTTTTCTTAAGACATAATGTTTTTCAAGTAAACTAACTGAATTTTTTTCTTCTCTCAAATCTCCAATCGCCAAGCTCTCAGCGCCATCATTCATAGTGTCCTTTACCAAAGATTACGACAAATATAGTTCTGAAAAGAATTTTTAAATCCATTCGGATTGACATATTTTCAATATAAAACAAATCATATCGAAGTTTGATTTTCACATCTTCAATTGATTCATCATATTTATGCTTTACCTGAGCCCAGCCTGTAATTCCCGGTCTTACTCTTAATCTTCTTTTGTAATACGGAATTTCCTGTGCAAGTTTTTCAACGAAGTATGGACGTTCGGGACGAGGACCAACAATTGACATGTCACCAATGAGAACATTTATGAATTGTGGAATTTCATCAATACGAAGTTTGCGAATTATTTTCCCTACACGAGTTACTCGCGGATCATCTTTCTGCGACCAAACGGGTCCTGTGTGCTTCTCTGCATCTTTTTTCATTGAACGAAATTTTATCATCTTAAATATTTTTCCATTCTGACCCATTCTTTCCTGAACAAAAAATATCGGTCCTTCACTTTCTATTTTTATCGCAATCGAAGTAATGATTGTTATTGGAAGAGAAATTATTAAAATTAAAATTGATAAGATAATGTCAATAAATCGCTTTAGTTTTCTTTCCCATTCGGGCATCAATTCAGGCATTACATCAATTAGTGGAACACCGTAAATCTGACTTGTCCTTGCTTGTCCACTCAAAATTTCATATAAGTCTGGAACAATTTTCAGTTTTACATTTTTATCATCGCAGATGGGAATTATCTCGCCAATTATATCATGCTCATCTTCTTCCAATGCAAGAATAATTTCTTGAGCATTGTATTTGTCTATCATTTCTGTGAGTGAATTTATAGTTGCTTCAGACTTTATGTTTTTATATTCTTTATTCAGTTGATTCTCTTTAACTACACAGAACGATTTAATATCAATTCCTAAGGCAGGAGAATTTGAAACTGAATCAATAACATCGAAAGCTCTTTCATTAAATCCAACAATGATTGCTGCTTTTCTACCATATCCCTTAATTAGTAAATTCCGTTGAATACTTCTTATTATTATTCTTCCTGCTCCAACTAATAAAACAAGAAATCCCCAATAGATGAAAATTAGAATTCTTTTATTTGAAGAAACATTGTTGATATAATCATCGAGGAAAATGAAAAAAAAGAGAATAAATATTCCGACAAAAGTAGCTTTGAACAAAGTAGAGATTTCATCAAACCTTGAAGCAGCAAACCAGCTTTGATACATCCCAACAAAAGTGAAAATAATTAGCCAATAGAAGTACAGTACAACCATGGGCAGGAAAAATTCCGGAAGAATAATTATTTCAAATAGTCCTGATTCAACACGAAATGTGAAGTAAATGACAAATGCAAGATTTATCATCAGAAAGTCGGTAGTTAGAAGAACTATTTTTTCTAATCGTCTGGACATTAAACTGATATTTTGAAATTATATTTTTTATAAAGATAGAAAATTCCGAGAAAATGTTTCACTGAAATTACTGAGAACAAATTTTGTTTTGTAATTCTCTGTTCATGATGAATAATACTTGTAAAAGGATAATAGAAAACTTTCCAGCCAGCTTTCCAGATTCTCAAACAAAAATCAATATCTTCAGGTCCATAAAAAATTTTATCATCATACATTCCTATTTTATCAACGACATCTTTTCTAAAGAACTGACAAGCACCAATAAGATAATCAACTGTTTTTATTTCGCTATGATCCCAATCCCGCATAGTATGGAACTTCAACGTCTTTGAATTTTTTACAGCATCAATCCATTCTAATCTTCTGAAAAGAAACGCGAGAAGAGTTGGAAATCTTTTACAAGATGACTGAAGATTAAAATCCTTATCTACAAGTTTACAGCCTACGATTCCAGCTTCAGGATTATTCTCCATAAAATCAAAAAGATGTTTGATACTGTTGTCAACCAATTCCATATCTGCATCAAGAATAAGGATGTATTTACCTTTTGTTTCTTTAATTCCCTGATTTCTTGCAGGAGCAACTCCTCTGTTTTCAGGATTTTTAATCAATTTGATCTGCGGAAACTCACTCTCAATCATCTCTGATGTTCCATCCTGAGAGTTGTTATCAATTACTATAACTTCAAAGCTCACATCTTTTGTGAATGTATAAATAGTCTGCAAACACTTTTGAAGAAGATTTTTCATCTTCCAAGAAATGATTACAATAGATACATCAATACTATTTTCAGAATTCATCAGCTAAGTTTTATTAAATTGTTCCAAAATTATTTTTGCGGAATTTCTCCATCTGAATTTTTGAGAAATCTTTTTTGCTCTTTCAACTTTTTCAATAACAGCCTGATTATTTGCTATAATAAATCTGAAAGCTTCAACAATTTCCCCGATATTATCAGGATTTACAGAAAAAATTCCATCATCAGAAAATTCTTTTATTGCTTCGGAATTTGAAGCAACCACAGGAATACCTGAAGACATCCCCTCTAAAACCGGAAGACCAAATCCTTCATAAGATGAAAGATACGCTAGCAGAGTAGAACATTTATAAAGTAAAGGTAATTCCTCTTCCGAAATGTAAGGTAAATGAATAACTTTTTTTTCGATTCCAACTTGAGTTATCAAATTCAAAAGCTCGTTTTCTTTCCATCGTATGCCAGAAGTGATTGCAAGGAAATAATCAGAATCAATCTTTTTAATAAATTCAGAGAAAGCGAGGAATAACTTATCCAGATTTTTCCCTGGCTCAATTGCTCCAACATAAAGAAAATATTTTTCCGGCAGATTATACTTTCTCCTGAAATTTTCTTTATCTAAATCAGAGAACTGATTAAAAAAGTTTTCATCAACTGCATTATAGGTAACGATTATTTTTTTTTCTGCTCCAAATTCTTCAATTAACTCTTTTCTTGAAAAGTTAGAAACAGTGAAGACCATTTCTGATTTCTTGACAGCAAGCGATGTAACATATGCAACATAAATTCTACGAAGAAAAGGATATTTGTTTTTAAGACGTTTGTATGCAATATCGTGAACAGTTGTAAAAAATCTGCCACTGTAAAAAGCAGGTATGGCAACTGAAGGAGTGAAAATTATATCAGGATTTAGTTTTCTTAATTTTAATGGAAAAACAAATTGTTCATAAAAAATTCTTGACAAAACAGAATCTGGATTGAATTCGGCAGTAATAAAGCTGACATTAGATTTATCAAATGTAAAATTAATTTTTCCCTTTTTAGAAATGAATAAGAAATAATGATTTGCATTATCTAATTCAATTAGTTCAGAAACAATTTTTTGAGCATATCTACCAGCACCAGCCAATTTCTCTCTGAATGGTAGTAAGTTGACTGCAATTTTCATTAACTATTATAATTATTTGAAATTTTTTCGGGGCAATTTAAATATTTTAGCAACTCTTTGAATGCCTTAATTTTTTCAACTGAAATACTTTCTGATTTAATTCGCATTACAGACCAGAAAACAATTTGTGAAAAAAAATGCAGCATTATAACTAACGAATAGATTTTGTAAGTCAAAACTGAATTGTGCTTTTTAAGGAAAATCAACTTTCCTTTATAAAACATTTTTGTAAAGAAATAATAATTTTTCCTCGAACCAACGCTTCCAATATGATTTATTGATATCTGATGAAAATATATTACTTCAGCTCCGAGTGATTTTGCTCTTTTGCACAAGTCCATTTCTTCAAAGTAAAGAAAAAACTCAGGAGCAAAACCAGAAAGTTTTTCGAACAAATCTTTTTTAATCAATAAAGCAGAACCCATAACCCAATCGGTTTGAAATGAATTCTGAGTAAAAAGAGTTTTAATTTTTATAACAAATGCTTCTATAAATCTTCCAAGCAAAAAAACATTCATGAACTCAAAAAAATGATTTGGAAAATATCCTGCTGAAAAATCGAAGTGTTTCGTTGAGTTAACCTTCAAGCCTGCAATTATATTTCTATTTGAAATTTCAGGAAAAACTTTTCGATTAAGTTCATCAATTAAATTGTTTTCTAAAAGAGTATCAGGATTCAGAAAAAATAAGACATCATTCTCAGCCTGCTTTGCTGCCTGATTGCAAGCCTGACCAAAGCCAAGATTAGTTTCTGATTCAATGTATTTCAATTTCAGTTGATTATTTCTTTTCAAGTCAGAAACAAATTTTTGAAGTGTATTTTCCTTCGAGCCATTTTCAAATAAAATCAATTCGTATCCTTCAGTTCCACAGTTAGTCAAAAGAGATTCGACACAATTTTTGACTTCATCAGTAAGATTGTAATTGATAATTATTATCGAGATATCGAAATTCATAATTATTCATTAGTTATTTCAAATATGACTTTTTACCTATCAATGGCAGTAAATTTTCCTTAATCAGAATCCGATCTTCAAAATCTAATAAGAACTTCCAAGTTATAAATAAGAACGATGATATGATGATAATGATTGATAAAATTTTTATCCACAAAGTCGAATTTATTATTGCAATTATTACAATCAGACTAAAGAAAAATATACTTGCCGAAGAACATTTAATCCTAAAAACAGCTTTACTTCCAGAGAGCCGCTGAGAAAAGTATATCATTAGTATGCAGTCAATTATCATTCTGCTCATAAATAGAACTGCGGCACCAGAGGTTCCAAAATTTTTTACTACTAACCACATCAAGAAAACATAAATTGGAAGTTCAATAAGTTGAATTTTCGCTGTAACATCAGGTCTCCCAATGCCCTCGATAAATGAAAACGGAATGAAAGCAATACTATTAAATAAAATCCCTATCGAAAGAAATTGAAGAATAAAAAAGCTCTTTGACGCGAATTCTTTCCCAAGCCAAATGCTTAATAATTCGTTCGAAAAAAAGACAACTATGAGTGTTATAGGTAAAAGTAGTATAAAAATGTACTTCATTGCTTTGTTTAATAATTTTACTATTCTCTCAGGATTACTCAAATAATTAGCAGCAAAGGTGGGAAATAAAACTGCTGTTAAAGCACTCGGAAATATTAAAAGTTTTGTAATTACTTCATAAGGAGTTGCATAATATGCAACTGCTGTAGTTGAAACTAATGAAGCAATCATTATTCTGTCTATGTACACAATTAATGGAACGGCAATGTTTGAAACTGTCATCCAACTGCTAAGATGAAAAATTGGTTTGATAAGTTGGTAATGAAACTTGAACTCTTTTTTTAAGTCTGAATTTGTTTTTAGCGTGAAGTACAAATACAAACACCATATGAATACTCTAACGCAAATCATTGCTATTATTATCCAATATAAATAAGTAGTCCAGAATAATAATATCAATGGAATCAGAAAAGAAGATACACCTAAAATCAATCTCAAGAAATTAACAATATCGAAACGAGAATATGCTTCAAGAAAGCCTTTCATTGAGGCAGTTGTAGTAATAACTGGAATAGCAAGTATAAGAAATTTTATTGTCAAAATAGTTTCTTCAGTTAGAGTGGACGGAATTTTAAGGAAGTATAAAATAAGTGTATCAGATGATAGGAATAGTATTAGAGAGATGATCAAACTAAATAAGGCAGTTAGGTAAAAGGATGTCCAGAAAAAAGATGGTATTTCAAAATCTTTTTTTTGACCAATTTTTTCAGAAACAATGCGTGTTAGTGCTCTGCCAATACCCAAATCAAAAAAACCGAAGTAACCAATTATTAACCAGCAAAAACTTAAGATACCGAATTTTTCAACTCCCAATTTTTCAATTATGAAAGGAACAAGGGAAACAGCAAAAATCAATGGTATTGAAAAACCAAGAAAATTATAAAAGGCATTTTTTGATAAAGAATTTTGTTTTACAGCAAAATTTTTTTGATACATTTAAATCGCTACTAATTATTCTGCTTTAATAAATCTAATTTCAAATTTGTTCCGGCAACAATCCAAAAGATCATTGAGAAATGTAAAGAATCCAAGGTTGGTTCAACTAAAGTATGAATTAAAGCTCCAATTAATGAAATAAAGAAAGACCACTTTAATGTCTTAATGGATTCCTCCGTTTCATTTCTATAACTTTTATATATAGGAATCAAAACTGCAAAGAATATAGAAAAGTAAAAGACAGTCCCTATTATTCCCACCTCGCCTAAAGAACCCAATAAAATATTATGTGCTGAAGGAGAAACTTCTTTTGGAAAAATAAATTTTGCATAATAACTAAGATTGCCGAACCCAACCCCAGTTAATGGGTGATCTAAAAAAGTATTCCATACATCGATATAATAGTTTATCCTTGAATAGAACGAACCACTTGCTTCAAGGGAAGAAATTCTATCAATTAGCACATAGGTGAGAGGATTTAATAATAAAACTATTCCAATAGCAATTAAAAAAATAAAAGAATAAAATAAATATCTGGGTTTAATTAATTTCAAAGAAAGAATCATTAAACTAACCAATAATGCTAAAATTCCACCTCTGGATAAAGTTAGAGTGATTGAGAAAAACATAATTAATAATGCAATAGAAACATAAAATTTTGAAATTTTAGACTCAGAATAAATTAAATAACCTATTGTTAAGGGAATCAGTAAGACAAAGAAAGCCGCAAGATAATTTGATTGTCCCCATCCAATATTAAGTAAATTTTTATATAAAAATAATCCTACAAGCCCTTTGGAAAATCCGCCGAATTCGATTAAAACTTTAAGTTCAAGAAGACCTAAAACAACTCCCCATATTAATAAACTTTTGATAAGGTTTTTTAATTGAATTTGGTTTGTAACCGAATAATTGACCATTAATAAAAAGAAAAAACCAGCGAAATAATTTTTCCAAAATGAAATAACTCTGTATTTATCAACTGCAACAATCAAACCTATCATTAACGACCAAATTAGATAAGGAAGCCAGAGAGAAATGAATTTCGGTATTTTTTCTAAATCTATCAAGTATGGAATTAACTTTATAAAAAGAATTATAATAATAACAACTAATAGAATTTCTAAGACTAAGATTGAGGGACCGTAAATATCCTCTGTTAGTGGAGCAATAGAATCAACGAATGCAGTAAACATTAGTAAATGAATAGCTATAGTAGGTTTTGTGTAAACTAAATAAAATAAAGTTATTCCGAAAATTATTCCAATAAAAACAAAGAAAGGCTTAAATTCAAAAGAAGCCGCGGAAATTAATATAGATAATTCAAGAAATAACAAATACTTAATTTTATCTAAATCCCTCAAAAAGGACATTAGTGATCTTTTCTTGAAAAAATTTTAAGTTGGTCGAAAATTCCTTCCTTTACAGCCTTATATCTATTTTCATCTTTCTGTAATTCGATATAAGATTCTTTTAACAACGCATATCCGACAGAGAGAATCAATGACACAAAAAAAGAACCCAAAACAATCAACACACGTTTAGGTGAGGATTTTTTTTGAGGAGGAATAGCCTGATCAACAACAACTACAACAGGAATTGTTTTTTGTTCATCAATTCTGGCTTGTTCGTAAATAGGATAAATAAATTCCAAAAGTTTGGTTTGAATTTCATAATCTCTCATTAAACGAATATACTTAACTCCAGTTTCAGGCACTTTTTCAAATGGGATGAAAAAATTAGCAATTGATTTAATTTTTTCTTCTTCACCAAACTGCATTTCATTTAATCTTTTATTCAACTCTTCAAATTTTAATTTCGCTTGTAAAACTACAGGATGATCCTCTCCGAGATAATTTCTAAGCAGATCAGTTTCTATTTTGGATATTTCAATCTGAGCTTTCAAATTTGCTGCTACCTCAATTGACCCTTTGACTTGCTCTTTTATTTCCAAGACATTATATTTTTTACCAAAAGTTTTCAAACTATCCTCAAGACTAAATATTTCCTTTTTTATCTCGAAAAATCTTTTTTCAATGAATTCTCTATTGTTCTTTGCTTCTCTTGTAGAGAGCTCAATACTCATTTCGTTTACAATATCAACATAAAAATTTGCGATATCAGCGGCTCTTTTAGGTATTTTATCAGTAACAGAGATTACAATATTACCTTCATCTTCAATATTAAATTTAACATTATCTTGCAGTTCTTCGATTACTTCTTCAATCGGATCATCTGGGTCAAATTTATAAACTTTTCTCAAGTCAAATTCATTTATTACCCTCTCAGAAGCAGTTCGACTCTGAAGAAGCACTAAATAATTGTATGCTTCTTCTGTAACATTCCCTAGTCGTCCCCCTAACATCCTTGAAAGATTACTAATTGAACTTGAGAAACTTCCAATCTCACCAAATATCCCGCCTTTCTTTTTGGGTGATATAAAGGAAGCAGTAGCTGTGTATTTTTTAGGTATAATGAATGAAACAATTATTGCTGCAACAGTAATTATTAAAACATTAAGGAAAATGCTCTTTTTATGTTTTAAAATTTTTATAATTAAAATTTCAATACCGCTTGCTTTAGTATTATTATTCATCAATAGTTATTCTTTTATGATTTATTCAAATTATAATTTTAATTTTTCTAAATTACAACTTAATGATATTTAATTTTAAAACTTTCTAAAAATGAATTCCTTGAATTTAATATCAACATTTGTTTGTTTTATTTTCTGAAGAGCCTTAAAACAGTCAGATTATAAAATTCCTATTTGAAAAATAACAATATTATTTTTGATATTAAATTCAATAAAACTTGAGAGTATTTGCAATTGATAATTGATAGAATAGTTAAACTACTTGCACTACCGTTTGTTTTTTTAATAAAGGTCTATCAGCTCTTTATTTCGCCATTGCTTCCATCATCTTGCAGATTTGTTCCGACTTGCTCTGCTTATACAAAAGAAGCATTAGAAAAATATGGTCTGTTCAAAGGTCTATGGCTTGGAATTAAAAGAATATCTAAATGTCATCCTTGGGGAAAAAGCGGTTACGATCCAGTACCATAGGAATTATCTATGAGTGAAATTTTTAAAGTATCTTTTATTAAACGACTCAGCTTAATAATTAAATCTTTCATTAAGTTTTGGTTATACTTTGTTATAGCCACAATTCTGATAATTCTTCTTATGAGATGGATAGATCCATTTTTCAGCTCCATAATGCTTCAAAGACAAGTTGAAGCTTTAATTGATGGCAAAATTGAATTCATCAATCACGATTGGATAGATTTCGATGAAGTATCTCCTTATGTTCCGATTGCCTTAATTGCTGCAGAAGACCAGAACTTTTCTGAACACTTCGGTTTTGATTTTGAACAAATAAAAAAAGCATATAAAGATATTCAGAGAAGAAAAAGGTTCAGAGGTGCGAGTACTATTTCTCAGCAATTGGCTAAAAACCTTTTTTTATGGGAAGGAAAATCTTTTGTCCGAAAAGGTGTAGAAGCTTATTTCACAGTTTTAATTGAGGCTCTTTGGAGTAAAAAAAGAATTATAGAAGTTTATATGAATACAATCGAGCTTGGCGATTTGACTTTCGGAGTAGCAACTGCCTCAGAAAAATTTCTTAAAAAAGATGCCTCTAAACTAACTTCATCTGAAGCTGCCCTTATCGCTTCAGTTTTACCAAATCCAAAAAAATTTTTAATTGCACGACCCTCGGGATATGTTAGAGCACGACAAAGTTGGGTTCTTCGTCAAATCAATTTACTCGGCGGGAAAGATTATCTGAAGAATCTTTAGACATAAAAAAGTAAATTAAATTTTACTTAGATTAAATTATCTCAAATGATTTTCAGACAGAGTAAGACCTTTTCTCTAAAAAACAAAAAGCGGGCATTTAGCCCGCTTCATTGAAAATTTAATATTTAAAATTCAATTTCTGAAATTACTTCATCAGAATCATTTTCTTAGTTAATGAAACACCATTAGCTTCTAATTTGTAGAAGTACATTCCGCTTGCAAGATTCGGTGCTGCGAACTTAACTTCGTAAGAGCCAGCTAATTGTTGTTCTTCAACTAAAGTTATAACTTCCTGACCAAGTGAATTATAAACTCTCAGTGTTACAAAACTCTCTTTCGGGAGATTGTATCTGATATTTGTCAATGGATTAAATGGATTTGGATAGTTCTGTAATAATTCAAATTCAGCCGGGACTAAATCACTTATTCTGTCAATTGAAGAAGTGAAATCTCCGAATTTGTTATTAAGTACAATCAATCCACCAGGAGCATTGAACAAAGTGAATCTGTGATTTATACCAAATCCAGCTTCATTATCCAATGGATTGGAGCCACCATTTACAGTGTCTGCACCGGGATACATAACTCCAAATTTATATTCATAAACACCACCATTTGTTCCGGCAGGAGCAGTAACAGTTATTCTGTATCTATTATTTCCTATTGGTGAAAGAACTTTCATCTGACCGGTAGTTGTATCAGTTACGCACCAGCATCCACCTGAATTCCAACTTCCTAAAAAGTCAGCTCCACCTCTCATACCAACAAACTGAATTTGGTTTAGTGGAACAAGCTGATTGTTATAACGATTTCTTGCATCTGTCATATCTACTGTAATTTGAATGTTGACATTTGATGGAATAGGTGGTAAAAGCGGAGTTATGTTAGGTACAATTGTTGGGACATTGATTGTTGCGTTATTTGCTCCAAAATTGATTAATCTATCATCGCCAGTTTCCCAACCACCATTTGCGAAACGTGCATCAGGAAATGCTTTAAATTTGAACTTCTCCGTAGCACCTAAAGTGCCCTGAACCTGAAGGCTCGTTGTAAAGATGCCAGGGTTGAATGGATTGACATTAACCATTCTTCTGTTACCACCAATGACAGTTCCAACTCCATTCCACGTCATTCCCATTACTAACAAAGAATCCTGGTTTGGATCGAATGCTCCACCAACTCCAATACCTAATATTCCACTAATATCAGCAGTGAAATTAAATGTATTGGTAACTGGCTGAGCATAAATACTGTCATTATTAAACCAATAAACAGGAAGCATTACACTGGGAGAGGTAACGGTAAATGTTCTGTTAGGATTGCTTTCCCATCCATCAGGTGCAATAACAAATTTAAACTCGTAAGTGTTATTTACTGTAGAAGCCGGCATATTAACAGTTCTGGTATAAATTGTATCTCCATCTGGATCTGTTAATGCGAAAAAGTTACCTTGCCAGTTTCCTCCAGGATCACCGGCATCAGCCTGGAAATTACCTCGAACTACCACCTGACCAGTGGTAGGATTAAAAGCACCTTTCCAAACTTGTAAACCCATATCTACTCTAAAAGTAACAGGAATAGTTTGGGCTAAACTAAATGTAGCAAACAACAATAGGAGTGTTGCTAGCATCATTTTTTTCATACGCACCTCATTTTGTTTTTGAATATTTAATATTAATAATTAAAGACCTATCGTTAATGAAAACCTAGAAATCTGGTTAAAAATTCCGAGATTCGAATAACTATAGTCAAATTTAGTAAAAAATTCTCCAAAATCATATTGTAATCCTATTCCCGCCGAAAATCCATCCATTGCTTTACTTGAAAATAGTTTATCATTTTTTTCTTTTAATAATCCATTATATCCAGCTCTCAAAAATAGCATTGAACTCCAGTCAATTTCCAGCCCAAAATTTCCATAAGTAGATTGATTATTTGGAATAACTGCATCGGAAGTTACGATTAAACTCCATTGCTCCATCGCTAAGAATTGATAGGATAATCCAACTGTAAACACTAAAGGTAATGGCCATGAATCTGTATCTAATGAGCCTGAAATGTTGGGGTTATTACCCGAGTTTGATGGATCAACATCTATTGGTCTCTTTAAATCTTTTCCATCAAGTTTCATCTCTGTGCCAAAATTTGAAATGTTCGCACCAAGTTTTAATCCATCAATTTCTGTTTGGAACAGCAATCCTATATCAAGAGCAAATGCTGAAGCAGATTCATTCCAGATTCTTTGAGTAATATATTTAACTGAACCACCTATTGAAAATCTATCAGTAAGATTTCTGGCATATGAAACACTTACAGCTAAATCATTCGCCGACCACTTTGCACCAGTTCCCTGCGGTTGTTCAGGTGTGGTTATTTCTTCTTCGCCATAATCAAGTTGATTTATACTGATTCCAAAAGCATTATCATCATCTAATTTATAAGCTAAACCAATCCAATTTATTCTTGTTGCAACTAACCATTCAGCAGTAGTTACACTGAACTCTGTTTTTGTTAAACGTGATAATCCTGCAGAATTCCAATAAGCAGATGTTGCATCATTTGCAACCGCAGAAAATGCACCGCCCATTGCAGTGGCTCTGGGACCAACTGGAATGGTCAGAAAATTTGCAGCGGTTGTTCCAACTTTTGTCTGGGCAAATAGTACACTTATGGCAGATAATATAAAAATTATGTTTACTATTCTTTTCATTTTAAACTCCAATTATTAACCTGTTATTATTTAATAATAGCCAGTTTGCCGGTTTTCTTATCACTTACACCGTCAATTTCAACAACATAAAAATAAACACCATAAGCTACATCAAGACCCTCTTTAGTTCTGACATCCCATACAACTGTTCCATTATTCAAGTCACCATCGTGTTCCAGAGTTCTTATATGGCTGCCATCAGAGGTATAAATGTGAACTCTGCTTTTCAAAGGCAAATTAGTAAAATAAATTACTCGCTCACCTCGTCCTCTTACTGTCGGAGGGAGTGGTTGCTCAAATAAATTTGATACAACATAAGGATTAGGAACTGCTTTCACTAATTCTAATTGCTTCTTAGCATCTTCCAAACTGAATGATGGTTTTGTAGTTGAAAAAGTAAAAGAATCTTTGCTGCTTAATGGTTTTGTGATTCGTATAAACAGTGTATCACCGCCAACTGGAACATTAGAAGAACTATCTCCGGCAAAAGTAATTCTCCAGGAAAAGGTTTTTCCATCTTTATCAGATAGAATAATAACATCGTTAAAAGAAATAGTATCTCTTCTGTATGGTGATGGCTCGCTAAATCCAAACTGAACTCTTACAGGATTATTTTTATCTGTAATGTCAAAAGCTCTAAAGTTAACCAATTTTGCGGGAGGTGCACCAGCACCAAATACACTTGTTAATCTGTTTGAAGAATCAGAATATGTATTTGAAAATACCAACATATAATCTCTTGGATAGCGAGTTGCACTCAAATTTGCTGAACGGAATTGATCGACAGTAATTCTCAGATTACCTGGTCTATTGTTTGCCCAACCACTTTTGTCTCTATCTAATTTTATACTATCGAGAGACTGGAACGATGGATCAATCGACAGTCTCACTCCATTAAATACTGTTCCGTTAGTAGCTCTTATTTCTGAATCTTTCAAAACAACCTGATTTGTTGCTTCGTCAATTACTGAAAATTTATCCGCAATACTTACACTATCTCTTACTGTTCCCGGTGTAACAAAATATTTATCATTGAAAGCAACACGATATTTTTTATTCTGCACACGAGTAGGATCAAGAACTTCATAAAATGGAGTTGCATTAGAAAATCCTGAAACTCTCTGTGCGGGCAATCCTGAAGCAGGTGGGACGTATCCGGCAACTGGTGCATTTGGCGTTACAGCAACTGTATTCTGATCAGTTGAAATTCTTCCTAACGCATCTTTCGAAATGAAACGAGTGTTTTCTGAAGGATAAATGTCTTTAGTTGCATCCCCTCTATCATAAGCGACAACAGCATAATAATATGTTCTTCCATTTATCACGTCATTATCAACATAAAAGTTTTGAATTCCATTATCAGAACCCAAGAAGAAAGGTGCTCCACTTGTTAGTTCATATAATGTAGCAGAAGGAACAAAAAGACCCTTGATTCCATTTATCAAATCGAATTGAGCAATTGGTTTATAAAAAACTTTATTACCGCTATAGTCAGTTATTAACCAAGCATCGGTTAAATCTGGATCAGTGCCTTTGTAAATTTTATATCCCTCAAAGTCTTTGATTCTTAATGTTGGATCAACGGATTCTTCAGCAACTCTGTCCCAATACAAAGTAACTTTTTTGTCGCCAGCAACTGCAGTAACAGTCGGTTTTTCTGGTGGTTTTGGGAAGTTATAATTTGCGTTGTAAATGGTTTGAGCAATCTGTTTTGTTTTTAATACTGCCGGGAAATCCATACCAAAAGCAAGTGCTAAGGAAAATCTTTCTGTCTTTCCAGCCAACAATGGAAAATATCCTGAACCATAGATAAAATCACCGTCTTCACCTCTTATTGCAACGTTGTTTACGATTGACCTTGGTACCTGAAAGAATCCGGGTTTCATTCTTCTCCACATATCAAAATCATCACTCATTGTAATATCGCCTGCTGGAACAAAATATTGGAATGAAGTCAATCCAATCTGATCTGATTCATCAATATCTGTTGCATCAAAGTTTGGTTCACCGGCAGTAGGTATTCCATCTCCTTCACCAGGATCATTTGTATTCGGTTTTCCATCTGCACCAACGTCATCAAAGTTTCTGTCCCAATCGCAGTCATTATCTACTAAATCACTTCTGGATTCATCAACCATTTTATCATTCACACCAGAATTTGTGAAGTAATCTTTATATCCTACTGGAGCTAATAAGTCAATTAAAACAACAGGAACTTGTCCTGTTCTATCAACCTTTAAAACTCTGTAGTGAACAAGGAAGCTTTCATCAATAATTCCATCAAGGTCGTTATCAATTCCATCAATTGCATTTGGATTTACTTCACTTGTTTGTTGAATGAAATTTCCTTCAGATAGTTGAGTTACATTAGGCTGAAGGAAGAAAGGGACACCCATAGAATAAACTGTAACAGTATCATTCGGCATTGTGAAAGTAGTTCTTTGAAAAGTGTTTTTATTTATAAGAACTAATTTGTCTCCTGCTCTCACAGTTCTTGGGCTGAAATCAGCTTCTGTAAATTTGCCTGCAGTTGGAACGAAACAATTATAACCTTTTTCATTATCTGCATCGTTATCAATTCCATCATATTCATTTCCGGGAGATTCAAGAAAGGCGTAAGCAATATATCCTACTTGAGTCGGATTTGGCAGCCATCTTGGATTTGCAGATGGAGAGATATACCTATCGAAATCCCAAGTGTAAGTAATTGATTCTCTTATATCAAAGAATGAAACGTCATCATTCCATTCGGGAGTTTCGACTCCGACATATGTACCAACGATAACACCGAAAACGGCTTGATCATAATTTGAAGTACCGTCATTTTTAATATTATATAACCAGAAAATCACATCTTGAGCAAGAAAGTTTGACCATTGTAATCCTCTTACAGAAACCTGTATTGCCTGTCCTCTTCTTGACAAATCCAAAGAATCGGGAAGGAAATCATATAGAAGATATACTTCCTGATCGTTATTATCATCCATCCAAAAATAACTTTCCTGATCAGCATTGATTTGTGCTCTTCCAAAATATCCGTTCCAATCTACTAAAGGAGTTAAGTCAACTCCATCAATAATAATCGGCTCGCCAGAATAAGTCCAAGTTGGATAGTCAGGCCATAATGGAGGCCAGGTATCTGGTTGATGACTCATTGCTACACCTTTTCCAACTCCCTGAGTTGTGGGATTTGCAAATCCTGGTATTGGTTCAAAAGTATAAGAACCACCGCCTCCACCTTCGCCGCCGCCTGGTCTATCAACCGGAGTAATTATAACGGAAAAAATTGTATCGGGAATGCCATCTGGAGGATTAGGTCCTCTTCTGTAATCTCTGATAGGAAGTCTCAAACCGACTAATGGAGAAACATCTCCAACATATCCATTAGCATCATAACGCCACGCACCGCGAGGACCTTCTGAGCCCGGTTGAGCAATCACTCCATAGTTTGTGAAAACCGTTCGAACCTGATTACCTCTATGAACACCAACTTTCCTAAAGTTTGGTGTTCCTCTTGATGTTATCCGCTGTTGTGCAAATGATTCCCACGGAATAATTGTTAAGAGAATCAGGAAACTTAAAATGTAACTGAATTTTATTTTCATAATTTATTCCACCTTTATTTCATTAAAAGAATATTGTTGCACCGACTTCGATTCTTCGTGGTTCTGAATAGAAAGTCGGATTTCTGTAATATTCATCGAGTGAATTTACTAATTCAGGATTTCCTTGCTGTCTTCTCAAAAATTCATCAATCGTAAAATCCGCTGTTCCGCTGTCATTATAAACATTAACCTGATTATGGATATCAAACAAATTATAAATTCTGGCAAAAAGACTTAGTTTGAATGCGCCAAACTTTATATCCTTGTATGCTCTCAAATCAACATTGAATGAAGATGGTTTAAGTTCGCTATTAGTTAGAAGAGCAGAGATATTTAAAGATTGAGTTGGTGTATATGGAAATCCGCTTCCGTAGTTTCCGATTAGACTAAATCCCCAGTCATCTGGAGAAGCATAAGAGAAAGTAACGTTTACGGTATGAGTTTGATCCCAATTTAATCTTACTAATTGAATTTCAGGCTGAGAACCACCGGCAATTGCATTTCTTGTAGCTGCCGGATCAGATGCATTCCCTTTTGCTGATTGGAATGTATAATCCAGTGTTGCTGACCAATTGTTCGATAATCTCTTTGTTAAAGTAAAAACAATTCCTTTAACAAAGCCGAAGTCACTATTTACGTATTGACTATATCTTGATGAGCCACCAAAAATTCTGATTTCATCAGCTCTTGTTCCTGCAAGATTTCTAATGTCTCTGAAGTAACCAGTTAAATCGAAAGTAATGTCATCAGTCAGAGCTTGCTGTAAACCTATCTCACCACTGATTGTTTGCTGCGGCTTTAAATCAGGATTACCAGCGATTCCAAGATTCTCCGTCCCAAATCCGAATTTATATTCAGGATTGGTGTACAGATATTCGAAGTTTGGAATCTGGAAGAAATGTCCATAGGAGAAATGTATTACCCCTCTATCAGTAATTGGAAATGCTATACCAAGTCTTGGACTGAATTGAATTTTAGATTCTGCATCTCTGTACCATTTAGCTTTTCTTTCTGCGAGAGAGAGAGCTATGTTCTCGGGTTTCTTTGGTCTGTAAACATCAGGGTCTGTGGGATCAACCAAAATTTTTCCATCTGGTTTGAAGTAATCCATTCTAACACCGATATTAATAATCATCTCGGTTAGTTCAATTTTATCCTGAATGTACGCTGAAAATTCTATTGGGTTTCTTTGATATCTGTTTATAGCTAAGTTTTCATTTGGGTCATTGATGTTTGGAATGTATCTTTTAACGAATGGATTTTTAGTAACTCTTGGATCTTCTGTATTAAGTGGCTGGAGTAAATAAATATCATCAAATCCGAGATTGTGATAATTAAATTCAACTCCAAACTTGACTAAATTAATTTTATCAATCTGGGAAGTAAAATCCCATTTTATTCCGTAAGTGTTAGTTAATCTTTTGAAATTACCAGCCTGAGTTCCTCCTGTTCTAAAACTTGGAACTTCTGCAGGATGCTGTCCTAAAAGTATATCATTTGTATATCTGGGATCTGATGGATCTTCGTAAACAAACTGTTTATAGCTTTTGAAAAAATATGTGAAGTTCAAGGTTTGGAATGAGCTGGTGCCAAGTGTGTGAGTAAATCCTAAAATGTTCGTGTAGCCTTTTCTGAATCTTTTATAATCTCCATCAGGATTGTAAGCGAATGAATGATCATAATCTCTGTATTCAACATCATCAATAAAGAAACTGTAGTTAACTTTTAATTCCGGAATGATTCTGTAGGTAAGTTTAGCTTGTCCGTAAATTTTTTCATTCCAATTCATAGGAACAATTTCGCCGTTTCCAAGTCCGCTATCAGGGTTGACACTAAGAATATATCTTTCTTCGACCGGGAATGCAGCTCCTTTATTTTCTGTAATGTTCCAGGGGTTGAAAACTCTCTTACCATTTAGCCAACCACCGAAATAAATGTATCTTGCATTTAAGTAAAAGAATATTTTATTAGGAAGAATTGGTCCACTTAAACTTCCCTCAAAATTTCTGATGTTAAATGGCTGAAAGTTTTTAATATCTCTGAATATTTTTTCATTTGTGCTGTAATAATCCCCAATGTAAGAAGTAACGTTACCTGAAAATTTATTATCACCATCTTTTGTAGCTATATTGACGTAACCTGAAAGAGCTTTTCCATATTCTGCATTAAATGCGCCGGAGATAAATTGTAATTCCTGAATTGAATTTGCATTCACATCAATAACTGTTGAACCATCATAAACATCTGTAACAGGCACACCATCGATTGCATAGACAACCTCACCTTTTCTTCCGCCTCTAACAGAGCCGCCAACAATTCCTGCTTTGAGATTCAACACTTCCTGAAATTCTGTAACAGGTAGAACAGAAATTTCATCTGCTCCAATAATAGCAGTTGAAGAAGTTAAATCTTTTGTAACTGGTGGTCTTGTAGCAACTACAATAACTTCTTCTTTTAATTCAATACTTGTTTCAAACAAAGTGAAATTTACCTGTGTTGTAAGGTCAATTGAAACTTTAACGTTCTGAACAACTTTTGGATTGTATCCAATGGCGGATGCTCTCACATTATAGTTTCCCGGCGGAACTCCGATTATATTATAGAATCCATTTATATCAGTTGCAGCTCCGTAGTTTGTTTCTTCAACAAGTACATTTACAAACGGTAATGGTTCATTTGTTGCACCATCTAATATTCTTCCTGATATTTTACCTGTTTGAGAAAAAAGAAATGTTTGAAATGAGAAGAGAAATAATAAATAGAAGAGGAGACATTGGTATTTGTGTTTCATTTAATCCTCCCAGAAATATGTATCAACTTTAAACATAAATTTTCATTTTATTTTAATACAAAGTTAACTTTTGATTAACATTAATCAAATTAAGTTTTTGCTATATTTTATTTGAGTGTAACTTGTACGTGCTACTTATAATAGTTTTTCAACAAGATACAGCCCCAGAAAGGTTCAACTTTGAATGAAATTCTTCTGCCTTCAGAGAGGATGTGGAGGTTGTTAAGTAAGTCGGTGTAATGGGATGTTTTTGAAAGTTCAGGTTTAAGTTCAAGTTCAAGTTCAGGTTCAAGTTCAAGTGTGATAGTGGTAGGATTGGAAGAGCGATTTAATGCTATAATAATCTCATTTTCCTCGTCAAATCTTCTGAATACAATGACGTCTTTTTCATTATCAATAAAAATAGTTTCAAAGTCTCCAGTCTGTAAAACTGAATTTGAATTTCTTATTGAAATAAGTTTTTTGTAGTGATTGAATATTTCCAAATCAGGCTCAACTTTATCTGAATCCATTTTCTTTTCTTGATTTGGAGTTAAAGACTCTGCTTCGTATTCAGACCATAACATTGGTTTTCTGCAACAAGGATCATTTGCACCCCACATTCCAACTTCATCTCCATAATAAATGTACGGAGCACCAACATATGTCATCTGAAAAATTAACATCAACTTGAAAATATCTTTTTCATATTTACCCGGTTTTGAAATATCATAATCGGGATTGGAAGCTTTCCACTTTTCAAAAGTTTCGCCCCAATTTCTGATTTTATATTTATCCCGATTTACTATGTGTGAAAGCACTCTTTGAGTATCGTGACTTCCAAAAAGATTCTGCATTACAAATGAAACTTCCTGAGGATATATTTTCCTTAAATGTTCTAACTGCTCCATAAACTCTGAAGCAGAGATTTTAGTTTTATCATCAATAAAATATTCTGCAGTCGAAAAAAGAAAATTGTAATTCATAACTGCATCAAATTCATCACCTTGTAAGTAAGAAATGTTTTTTTCCGGAGAGTCAATTATCTCTGCTGTGAGATAAGCTTCTGGATTGATAGATTTGACAAGCTTTCTCCAATCCTTCCAAAACTTATGTTCAACACAAAAAGCGACATCAAGCCTCCATCCATCAATTCCATCTGAAGGATTTCCATCACCATTTGGGTCCATCCATCTTTTTGTAATGTTGAAAATATATTTCCTCGGACCTTCAACAATTCCATTTTCATCTTCACGAAGTTCAGGTAATTCCCGAACACCGAACCAACCTTCATAATCGAATTTACCTTCACTCTTCCAGCTTTTAATAGTAAACCAATCTTTATACTTTGAGTTCTGCTGATTTTCAACAACATCTCTGAAAGCCCAACTGTTCAATCCCATATGGTTGAACACACCGTCAATTATAACTTTCATTCCTCTTCGATGAACTTCTTCAATTAATTTGAGGAATAATTTATCAGCGTTAGTCCAAACCCACGTTGATGGATCATCAGGAATTTCTGATTGAATCATTTTTTTGTCAGCTTCAGGATCTGGTCCAAAGTGCGGTTCAATGTGATGATAGGTTGCACCGTCATATTTATGTGAAGAAGTAGCTTCAAAAACAGGATTGAGATAAATCGCACCAATTCCTAAATTTTTTAGATAATCGAGTTTATCAATTATTCCTTGTAAATCTCCACCGTATCTTCGTCGTTGAATGTTGAACCAGATATCTTTTCCGTTTCTCTGCTCGTATGGTTGAAGTTCATACCAGTCTGATGTCCAAGGATGAATTTGCCATTCTGATTTTGAGTCATGAGGCCAAGAACCTCTTATCGAAGAAAGTACAGGATCGTTTGTCTGGTCACCATTATTAAATCTTTCAGGAAATATCTGATACCAAACGACAGTCCTTGCCCACTGTGGTACAATAAAATCTTGTTCCAAATTTTCACTCCCCTGTGAAAAGATATTTGAGATGGAAAAAATTAGTAGAAGTAGAATATTTCCAAAAGTGGCTCGCAAAGTTTTGCAAAATTAATTTTCAGAATCTTGCGAACTTAATTTCCTGAAATATTCAACCATTCCACCCCGAACCCATTTAGTCTTGAATCCCTTCTCATTCAGAAAGCCTGATGAAGCGGAAGAACGATTTTGAGTTCTACAGATAACGATAATTTCTTTGTCTTTGAACTTGTTTAATTCACTATATCTTTCGGAAAGTTCCTGAATAGGAATGTTTATAGCTCCATTGATCATTTTTAATTGTCCAATTACTTCGCCTTCAGTTCGAACATCTAGAAGAACGAATTTTTTATCGGTTTTTAACTTTTCTATGAGTTGATCAACCGAAATTGATTCCTGAGCAAAAGAAAAATTTATCATAAATACAATAAATAAAATTAAATGTTTCATGGTCATTAAACTCATTAATTTAGGTTACAAGCTCCACCCGAGCATCCGCAGGAAGATGGAGTTTCACAACTTGGCTGATAGGAACTGTACGAATACGATTCACCAATTGTCGCAGCAAATTTTGAGAAAACTTTTTTTATCTCCGATGATTTACATTGAGGGCAGGTTACATGTTCTTCACTTTTAATTGATTTATGAAAGAACTCAAATTTTTGATTACAGTTTGAACATCTGTATTCATAAATAGGCATATAAATTCCTTTCTTTATTCACAATCATTTAGGTTTAAGAGATTCATTAATTTTTTGTGAGTATCTGTTGGCATTTCAACCTCATAGCTCTTATAAAGATTTATAGTAATCTTGACTGAGTCGAAATAAGTTTTACAATCAGGACAATTGTCCAGATGATTTTTTATCGCGACACATCTTTCAGAATTTAAGTCTTCACCCAAACTCTCGCAGATATGCTGCATAACATCTTTGCATTTTGGTTTTTCAATGTTCATTTTGCAAATGCCTGATTAATTTCTTTTCTTAAAAATGCTCTTGCTCGATGCAATCTGGATTTAACTGCAGGTATTGATAAATCTGTTGCCTGAGCTGTTTCTTCTGTTGAAAGTCCTTCAACATCACGAAGAAGAAAAACAAGTCTGTAATCCGGAGCAAGTTTATCAATCGCATTATCAAGTATAGCTTTGAGCTCATTGTTCTCTGCAACAGAATTTGGAATGCGACTCCAATCTGCCACATATTTATCAACATATAACTCTGAATCTTCATCATCGTTGTCATTCAGAGAAACAAAATATTTGTTCTTCTCCTTTCTCGCCTGCATCAAACAGTGGTTGGAAACTATTCTGTACAACCATGTTGATAATCTTGAGTTTCCGTCAAACTGATTTAGATGTTTAACCATACTTAGAAAAGTTTCCTGCATAATGTTTTCAGCTTTTTCACGATCTCTGCAAATCTTAAAAGAAAAATTATACACAGTCTGTTCGTGATTTTTCACCAAAGTAGCAAGAGCTTTTCTGTCGCCAGCTTTAGCAAGTTCTACTAACTCTTTTTCTTCCATTGATAAGATGATATTTTTATTAACAGGTTTCAACTCTGCAAAAATATCAAAAATAATCTGATTGAGTGTGCAGAAATTCTTCAGTATTCAAGCGTTCATAACTTATAAAAACTATTCTGACTTATTTTTGAAGTATGAATTACAATTTAATCTCAATACTCGGTCCTACTGCGGCGGGCAAAACTAGATTAGCTTCTGAAATTGCATTTGAATTCAATGGAGAAATAATTTCCGCTGATTCAAGACAAGTTTATAAAAAACTGAATATCGGAACAGGAAAAGATTACGCTGACTATTTTGTAAACGGAGTTCAGATTCCTTTTCATTTAGTTGATATAGTTGACTTGCCTATTGAATACAATCTTTTTGATTTTTACAAAAGTTTTTTCTCTGTTTACAAAACGATAATTGAAAGACAAAAAACTCCTATTCTCTGCGGTGGCTCTGGCTTATATCTTAGTTCAGTAATTCAAAACTATGACCTAAAAGAAATTGAAAACTTTGATTCAATTGAAAACGAATTGAAATCAAAATCATTTGAGGAGCTTAAAGAAATCTATTACTCTGTTATCAAAAAACCTCACAACAAAACCGATTTGACAAGCAAAAGCAGATTGATTAAAGCAATTATCATCGAGAAATCTAAAAAGATAATTGAAGGTAAAATTCAAATAAACTCGCTGAACATTGGAGTTAATCCCGGAAGAGAAATTGTCAGACAAAGAATCAAGACACGACTTCTTAAAAGACTGAATGAAGGAATGATTGAAGAAGTTGCTCAACTGATTGAAGAAGGAATCTTCCCAGAGCGATTGATAAAGCTTGGCTTGGAGTACAAATTCATAACAGAATATCTTATTGGAAAATTTTCTAAAGAAGAAATGACCGAAAAACTTTATTATGCTATTTGTGCTTTTGCAAAAAGACAAATGACTTGGTTCAGAAAGATGGAAAGAGAAGGTGTGAAAATTTTCTGGCTGGAAAATCCTGATCCAAATCTTGCAAAAGAGATAATAAGAAAACATTATGTCCGCATTTAATATCCTGCCTGAAAATGTGATTGAATATCTCAATAAATTTTCTTCTTCAAAATGGAAACTCGATAAAGAAGATGATAAATTATTTGAAAACATAATCGTAATTCCATCACTTGCTGAGTTCG
>CAKZLD010000045.1 GCA_937125135.1 uncultured Ignavibacterium sp. | reverse complement strand
ATGAGGTTTATACATCATCACCGGTAAAACATTAGCCATTGCTTGTCGTGAGACAAGACAGAACATTGTATTCATATTAATATAGGGAATCTAAATGTTTTTAGTTCTTGTCCAATAATAAGTTTTTCTAATTTTTCAATAGTAGCTTCAAATTCTTTTCTTGTTATTGGTTGCATTCCGTGTGCCAAAATTGAATTATTTCTTAGGAAAAGTATTTTCTTTACTTCTTCAAAATTTTCACTAAAAAGTAATCCAATTCTATTTTTTACAATTTTAAGTAAATCAAAAGTTACAAATAGAGAAAGTTTAACTTTATTGTCTTTGTAATCGAAATATTTTTCTCTTATCTCGTTTCTTTTTTCAAGAGGTAAATTTTCACAATTTACATCAGAAGTTGAACATTTGAATTCTTTTTCAAATTCGATTTGACCTAACATCTCTAATGCTCTATATAATCTTGCAATTGCATCATCATACTTCCCCTCAATTGCTCGTCTTTTTGCATTTTCTATTAATTCAAATAGTAAAAAATTTTTATCATCATTACTTAAGGAAAAAAGATAGTCTACCATTTTATTTATACTTAAACCATTATTCTATGCTATTTTCAACATCTCTTCATTCTTTTTTAATTCGTTTAGTATTTCAAATGACTTATTAAATTCAAATTTATCCCAAAAATTTAATGCTTGTGATAATTTAGTAATGAATTTTATTTCCCATTCGAAGTTAGGATGAGATATATCTTTATAGTGAGAAAGAAATTCTTCTGATGCTTCGAATAGATTCTTATTGAAAAATATTTTTGCTTGGTTCAATCTTTTTTCAGTGTCAAATAAAGTAGTCGATAATGTGATTACTCTTTCTTTCCCTGATTTTACCCTTCCACCGCCACCTCTAATGCCATATGTATATGAAATATAGCTTACATCCGTTGCAAGTGCGGCAGTTACTAATGCAACCGACATCGGTTTAGTACCGCTTGTATAATCAATAATTATGTTTTTTCTATCGTATCCTTGCTCTATATATTTTTTTATAATTCCAAGATATTCTTTGTACAAAATTTCAAAATCATTCATTTCTTGTATTTCCTCAAAACCATATTCCAAATTCATTCTTTCTGTTTTTATTTTCTCTTCTATATATGGAAAAGTAATTATTTTGGTTTCTTGTGTTACAATAAAAATTGCTTTCTTAGGATTATGTTGACAGAGCGAAAAATAAATGGCGTGTGCGATATCTTTTCCGCTCTGTCCTGTTCCAACAGTAGCGATTAATTATGTTTTCATTTCTTTAAGTAATAGTTCATATTTCTACATGCACTTATTTCTATATTCAGATATCTTATTTCCTAATCTATTTAATATAAAATTAATTACTGTTGCATCATCAAGCCACCCGCTAAAGGGTATAAAATCCGGTATTGCATCTAAAGGAAATACAACGTAAGCAACTGCTGCAGTTAATAATAAAATATCTACCTTGGTAAATATTTTTATTAGGCACTTGGTGTTTTTCATTGTAACTATGTGCCATAACTCCTCAATATCTTTCAAACGAAAAAAATTTTTTAATATTTTAAAAAATATTCCCTCATCTGATGCATCAACTTTTTTGCCCATACCGTATTTTTTTATTAAATCTTCAGGATTCATAAATTTTCTCCTTTCTGAAAATAATTAGCTGGATTAAGAACTACCTCGGGTGCATACACCCTTGTTATAAGCACGAATTCAGTTTTACCTGATTTGTAAATTTCCTTTAACTCTTCATATGAATATTCCTTTAACCTATCACCTCTTTCAGTAACTCTGAATACTAATGCAAGATCTCCTTCTCTCAAGTATAAATGATCACGGTTATACTTAACTAAATTTCTTAATTCAGGTTTTAAAATTTCTTTAAGAAACTCCACCGTACCTGGATGTCCTATATAGGATTTGATTTTAAACTTCTCTTTTTTTGCAAGAGAAAGGATTTCTTCATACCTTTTTTTAGTAATTTTTTGTGCAATAAAGGTAGCAATTTTTTGCTTCTTTGTCTTGAAAGGCATGATTAACGAATTTAATAAAAATAAGTTCAATTTTTACCTCCATTATTGTTTATTATTTAAGACTATTAAAAATTATTACAAACATTGAATTGAATAATTATTTTTTCTTGTTCTCAACAACTCTAAATTTATCTTTAAGTTTAGTCAAAGGATCATCTCCTTCACTATCATGTACTTTATCGAATTTTTGATTTTTACCATTATCTGGTTTACTGTCGAATAATTTTACTTTAACCCATCCTGTTAGATATCTCGGTTCATCATCTTCGAAAACAATTTTTCTTGTTTTTGGAAATATTGAAAATCCTCTTTTACCTAAATTGTATTTATTTCGGAAAACACCCAACCATTGTTCATCTAAATAATCTCCCGTCATTCCTTTCCAGCCACTGCCCCAAGAAAGTCTTATGATAAATTCCTTATCAGATAATTTGTTAATTTTCTCTAAAAGGTCGTCAATACTTTTAATGACTGATGTTAATTTTTTAGAACTGTTTAATTTCGCAAAAAATTCTTTTTCTTTTTCTAATTTTTTTTGCGAATATTTATTTATCGTGGTTCTTAAATTTTTAATTTCTGATAAAGCCTCTTCGTTGAAATTTAATTTTTCTTTTGCTGTATTATCATTGATCAAAAACTGATTTAGCTGCAAAGAAAAGTAGCTTACTGATCCAATTGGTAAAGCTTCAACAAAAATCTGTGATGCACGAGTATGATCTTGAGTGTTTTGTCTGTTCCATAATTGTTTCCAACCGTAGCTAGTATGGTTTTCATTTGTTAAGCTTAGAATTAGTATCTTTTCCAAACCTAAGACTTCGAATTCAGCATCAAAAACCTCTAAAACTCGCATTAAGTTCTCATTAGAATTATCACCAAAAAGTTTTTTAACAACTGGTTCAGATGCCCATTCCTTTCGAGGACTTGTAACTCTATGTAGTAAATCGGATTTTTCTTCTAAGGTTAGTTGGTCAAATCTTTTTTTCAATAAAATAGTTCTTATAGTGCCTTTGATTGATGAACCAGGAATGTAGGGTTTACCAAATCCATTTCTCTCAAATTCATTAATCTCCGAAGTTCTTCCCATTGAAATATTATATTTTTTACCTTCTGGAATATTTTTAAGAGATGTTAGTTTGTAATTACCTTGTATAAATCTTTCCATTTCATCAGGATTATCTTCGAGATATTTCATCAAATCAGCTTGGTAGACTATGTGAACAGAGTAATTTGTTTTTTCAAAATCAATTCCCTCAGCTAGTTTTACTCCACTCCCTATATGAACTGGAGTTAATACCTCAATAGAACAAGGAATTTTTTCACCAAGTTTTTGCTTTGCTGTTCTAATTTTTTCATCAATTGTTGCCATTTGGTCCTCCAGTAATTGGTAAAAACAAAGCCTGACCACTTCTGAAAATATCATAATCCAAATCATTCGGATATTTCTCTTTTTCAAGTACCTTGTGTATTAGTCCAACTGGTTTTTGTTTATTATTAATTTTAAGCACTGAACCTTCAACGAACATTCTTAAATTTTTTCTATTCAAAGTGTTGTTAGAAATCCAACCACCACGAATAATAAAATCATAAAATGATTTGTGTGGGTCTATATTATTAAATTCCTCCTTCGATGGTGAATATAGAGAAAGAGAATAATAATAGTCTGATTCACCAATTGTTGAGAGTTCAAAATCAGTAATATTTATTACTTCGAACAGACCTTTCCCGGCTGTTCTATCTGCTCCTATTCCTTCATCTCCTAAAAATCTCAAAACAGTTTCAAATTTCAGTAGTAAATCTTCTTTAACTTCAGCTATAAAATAAAGCCCGGCTTGATTACTAAAGTAGACTTCTGATTTATAGAAAATTTGAGTTTGATTTGACACTCTATCCATAACAATATGTGGTACTTCTTGTACTTTGAATATTTTATCTTCCTCGTCATTTTCCTTTTTGTCTTTGCTGATTACATTTGGTATTGTGCACCAACAACCATCAAAAACGTAATCTTTACAATAGAATTTTTCATCAATTTCTTGATTATTAAGAATATTTTGCAAATGATCTTTTGTAAGGAACTTAGTTTTCTTAAAAACTTTAATCATTTCATATTCTTTCAGGTTTTCTGGAAAGAAGTTTAATGGTTTTGGCAAAAATAATTCGTCCTTATAATACGGAAACGCAGAAGAAAGCAATAAATTTTTTGGTTCAAGGAATTTTGTTGCAACTTCATCACCATAAAACTTTCTGGCTGCACTTACAATTGCACTAAATAAAGTATCCGAGTGAATGAAAGTTTCTGAAGGACCATCTACAATTGTCCCAGTATCAATATGAAATGATGAGTGAAATTTTAGTTTATAGGCTTTCATTTTTGCCTCAGGATTTAAGTTCATCTGGTATTGTCACAGAATTATTATAATCTTTCCAGGTTTCTGATTTTTCATAAGTGTCTTTGTCTTTGAACAAAAGTTTCTGGATTTTAATATCAACTTCACCGCTTCCTCGTGTGCCTTTACCACCCAAGTAATCATTCTGAACTAATGCAAGCCCCTCAAAGATTTTCTCAAGCATATCTTTTTCATTATCGCCATCATAAACATTCAGAATCATTCTCATATTAAAAACTGCACCGGCGGGTACTCTTTCAAGTTGACGAGGTGTTGCAGCAGAGGTTATTCTATCTATTACTACTTCAGTTTTAACCTCAGTGAAAGGCATATCTGTATCTTTTGATTGAGACAATTTAGTAACACTATCCTGATGCATTTCGCAATCTCTTACAATTAACCTTGATGGAACCTCTTCAATTCGATTTCCATTCTCATCTTTAATTTTTTCTGGCATAGTGCCAAATATTTTAACGATTAGATTAATTCTATTAGCATCTTCCTCTGTCAATCCGTTTCCTGCTTTAACAAATTCAGTTAAAGGACCTTTTTGAATGTGTTCACCGATTGATGGTCCGAATTTCCCTTCAACCTTTTCTAATAAGCTTCTCATCTTCCCCTTTAGTGAACTTCCGGGAATATATGGTTCATTTGTAATAGGATTTCTTACAACAGTTGCATCAGCGCCGCCGATAGACATTCCAACACTGCTTCCACCAATGTGTAAGCCGGTTTTAGCGGTTATTAAACCTTCAATTAAAATTTTCTTTACGAGTTTTCCATTATTGTTACTCATTTTATTTACCTCCAAATGATCTGTGATATGCTAATATTGCTTCAAAAAAGTTTGCAAAGTTTTGAAAT
>CAKZLD010000044.1 GCA_937125135.1 uncultured Ignavibacterium sp. | reverse complement strand
TCATCTTCAAGATTTAGTGGCTTTAGAGTATTTCTTATTGGATCTGAATTGGCAAAAAATACATTTGGAATCGAAGTAATTACATGTAGATGTTTTGAATATGGAAGGAAGTTTAGAAATATGAAAATTATAAGAATGTGCATCCACCAAAAGAGTTCATAAATCAACGAATAATTAGAATCTGTTTTATCAAAGAAAAAACTCGCAATAGCTGCACTTATCGGTCTGAATTCATTCTCGTGATAATTAAAATTATTTTGAGCAATAGCTGCAGAATTATAACCATACATTGAAATAGCAACAAAGAAAATCATCAATAAAATGAAAGCTGCATCCATTTTACCTGATTTATCAACATTAAGTCTGGGCACTTTTTGAATAAATCTTCTATAGAGTGAAATTAGAACTGCGAGAATGACAAAAATTCCAAAAATATCTTTTGAAAAAGTTAATATTGTATAAAACCATCCTAAAAAGGATAATGAAAATTCAGGGTAAAAACCTTGAAAGACAGATTCAATCACTGCAAAGCTAAAAATCATAAATGCCCAGAAAATCATTAAATGCAATATTCCAGCAATGGGTTCTCTTAACAATTTCGTCTGAGCAAAAGCTATTTTTAATACTTTAACAATTCGTTCAGAGTAATTATTAAATCTATCATCTGTCTTTTTTGCCAGTTTCATAAATTTTAATAAACGTCTGACACTGAAAGAAAAAATAATTACACTTATAAGAAATACTATAGGGAAAATGTAAATTCTGAATTCCATAACTACTTTTTATTATTTGCTTAGAAAAATAATGATTTTAGGAAAAATTCCGCACTTAAATTTAATATTTTATCAAATTTTTTATTCGAACCATTAAAAGGATGAATAATATCAAAAGTATGACCTGTTGCTTCAATTATGGCTAAATTCGTAAGATTTTTATCAGACCAATTATAAATTTGTTCAGATTCTTTTACAGAAACAGTCAAATCCTGTTCTCCATGAATTATTAAAAATGGAATTTTAAGTTTTTTTGTAGCTTTTTCAATATTCAATTTTTCAGATTTATTCATTTCAATATCTTCTAATAAATCAACAGACATTCTCATAATTTGATTTGTTCTTGTATTCAGAACCTCAAAGTAACCTTTTTTTCGCCACTCAGATTTTTGTCTTTCAGTGTATCTATCAAAGTTTGAAACAGGTGCCCAACAACAAAGTGAATTAACTTTCTCTTTGAAAGAGGAAGCCAAAATACTAACAGCTCCTCCTCTGCTATGACCAAGTAATCCAATTTTTTCGGGTTTTAATTCACCAATTTTTCCTTGAGCAATTTGATCAATCAGTTGATTTAATTCTGATAATTCAAGTGAGATAGTATTTTTTCCAAATTTATCAAGTTCGTCGAATTCTGTTAATGATTTTCCAATTCCATTATGAGAAAAATTAAACGTAATAACATTAAATCCTTTCGAAAATAAAACTTCGGCTGTATGTGGAAAAAATCCCCAGTCTTTGAAACCCTTGAATCCGTGGACTAAAATTATTACAGGATTATTTAACGCTTCCGGATTTGAATAAATATCTGCCCGAATTGAATTTTGCTCGATTGTATAAAATATAAATTCACTTTTCATAGTTATTCGTTTTTTGGACAAAGAAAAATAATTCTCTGGTAATGAAAATAATAGATAATTTAATATTAGTTGATTTATTTATAATGTTCTACCTTTAAAATTATTATTGAATTCCATTTTTTTCGTAATTTTCAGATGACAAATTTTAAAGGTGTTATATGATACTCAAAGATAAAGTTCTAATCGAACTTCAAGAAATGGGGATAAAAAATATTCGTGAAGTTTTTTATAACTACTCAACTCCTGCTTTATATGAACAAGTGATACGAAGAAGAGAAGGATTATTAGCACATTTGGGTCCTTTAGTAGTACGAACTGGTTATCACACTGGCAGAAGTCCGAATGATAAATTTGTGGTAAAAGAACCAAGCAGTGATCAATTTGTCTGGTGGGGAAAAGTTAACAAATCTATGCAAGAAGAATGCTTTGATAGATTGTTACTTAAAATGCGAGCTTACATTCAAGGTAAAGATTTATATGTTGAAGATTGTTACGTAAGCGCTGATCCGGAATATAAAATCGGAGTTCGTGTAATTACAGAAAATGCATGGCACGCACTTTTCGCTAGAAATATGTTCAGAAGGTATCATTCTCCCGAAGAAATTGAAGGTCATAAAACTGACTTCACAATAATTCAAATGCCTAATTTTCATGCTGACAAAGATATTGATTGTACAAATTCTGAAGTATTCATTGTTATTCATTTTGGAAAGAAACTGATTTTAATTGGTGGAACCAGCTACGCTGGTGAAATAAAAAAATCAATTTTCACAGTAATGAATTATTTGATGCCCCTCAAACATGTTATGTCAATGCATTGCTCTGCAAATGTAGGAAAAGAAGGAGATGTTGCTTTATTCTTTGGATTGAGTGGTACAGGAAAAACAACTCTCTCTGCTGATCCAAACAGAAAACTAATTGGAGATGATGAGCACGGTTGGAGTGAAAATGGAATATTCAATTATGAAGGTGGATGCTATGCAAAAGTAATTCGACTTTCAAAAGAAGCTGAACCGGAGATTTACCAGTGCACACGAAAATTTGGAACAATATTAGAAAATGTTCAAATTGATTCTGATACAAGAATAATTAATCTTGATGACGATACATTTACTGAAAATACTCGCGCAGCTTATCCGATTACTCATTTGGAAAATATTGTTGAGTCCGGAGTTGGCGACCATCCAAAAAACATTATAATGCTAACTGCAGATGCTTATGGAATTTTACCACCAATTTCTAAATTATCTATTGATCAGGCAATGTACCACTTCATTTCTGGTTATACTGCAAAAGTTGCAGGAACAGAAAAAGGTGTTACAGAACCAAAAGCAACTTTTTCCACCTGCTTTGGTGCTCCGTTTATGGTTCATCATCCTAGTGTTTATGCAAGACTTCTGGGAGAGAAAATTCATAAACACGAAGTTAAGTGCTGGTTGGTCAATACTGGTTGGACTGGAGGTCCTTATGGAATTGGAAAAAGAATTCAAATAAAATATACAAGAGCTATGCTCACCGCTGCTTTGGAAGGGAAACTTGATAATGTTGAATATGAAAAAGAACCTTACTTTAATTTAATGATTCCGAAAGAATGTCCCGGCGTTCCATCCGAAATTTTAAATCCGAAGAATACTTGGTCTGACAAAAATGCTTACGATGAAGGTGCAAAAAGATTAGCAAATATGTTCATCGAAAACTTCAAAGAATATGAATCTTCTGCTGATGAAAATGTAAAAAATGCAGGACCAAATAAATTCTGATCTTAACAAATCTTTATGATCCGTTTAATCCGTGTCCTGTTTTAATCAAAGTAAATAAGTAGGACACGGATAATTCTGAAACTACGGAATAAAACTGAAATACAATAATTATGAAATTTGATAGAAAAAATTTATCCAACGAAGATTTATTAAAAATCTATAAAGAGTTACTCACATCCCGTCTTTTCGAAGAGCTGATGATAAATCAAATCCGATTAGGAAGAATTTCAAAATGGTTTTCTGGAATTGGACAGGAAGCTATCTCAATCGGTTCAACAAATGCTTTGAATGATGATGATTATATTTTAACAATGCATAGAAATCTTGGTGTTTTCATTTCCCGAAAAGTTTCTTTGTACAAGTTATTCTGTCAAATTCAAGGTAAGTATGATGGATTTACTAAAGGTAGAGATCGCTCTTTTCATTTTGGTTCGAAAGAACATCACATCGTTGGAATGATTTCCCACTTGGGAACGCAGAACGGAGTTGCCGATGGAATAGCATTGTATGATTTACTTCATCAAAATAAAAAAGTAACATTAGTTTTTTCAGGTGAAGGCTCTACAAGTGAAGGTGAATTTCACGAAGCTGTTAATCTTGCAGCAGTGTGGAATCTACCTGTTATTTTTCTTATTGAAAATAATGGCTATGGTCTCTCTACTCCGATTCACGAACAGTTCAAATGCAAAAAACTTTCCGATAAAGGTATTGGATATGGAATAAAAGCAGAAACGATTGATGGAAATAACGTACTTGAAGTTTATCATAAAATTAAACACTATGTTGATTTAATCAGAGAAAATCCTCAACCTGTAATTATCGAAGCAGTATCATTCCGAATGCACGGTCACGAGGAAGCATCAGGCACAAAGTATATTCCCAAACATCTGCTTCTTGATTGGTCTAAAAAAGATCCGATTTCTAATTATGAAAAATTTCTTGTTGATGAAAAAATTCTTGATGAAAAGTTAATTCAAAGTATAAGAAAAGAAATCAATCACACACTAAATGAAGAATGGGATAAATCGCTTAAAGCAGAACACAGATTAAATCCAGTTGAAGAAGAATTAAATGATGTTTATGCTCCGTACAATCAAATAGTTATTCAACCAAAAACAGAAAAGAAATCAGAGAAAAGATTTGTTGATGCAATCTCTGATGCTTTGCGTTTGGCTATGAGGAAATTTCCTGATTTAATAATTATGGGACAGGATATTGCTGAATACGGTGGTGTGTTCAAAGTAACGCAGGGATTCATTGATGAATTTGGAAAACAACGAATTAGAAATACTCCAATTTCGGAAGCTGCAACTCTTGGAGCTTCTTTGGGCTATTCAATTGCAGGCGGGAAATCAATTGTAGAGATGCAATTTGCTGATTTTATTTCAGCAGGTTTTACTCAAGTTATAAATAATCTTGCGAAAATTCATTATCGCTGGGGACAAAACGCTGATGTGGTTGTAAGAATGCCAACTGGTGCTGGAGTGAGTGCAGGTCCTTTTCATTCGCAATCAAATGAAGCATGGTTTTTTCACACTCCGGGATTAAAGATTGTCTATCCTTCAAATTCTTATGATGCAAAAGGATTACTTCTTTCATCAATTGAAGATCCAAATCCAGTCATGTTTTTTGAGCATAAAGCTCTTTATCGTTCTGTAGGTGAAGTTATTCCTGAAGATTACTATACAATTCCACTTGGCAAAGGAAAGTTAATTAGTCATGGTGATGATATTACAATTATAACTTATGGAATGGGAGTTCATTGGGCAATCAGAGCAGCTAATCAATTTCCTGATTTCAGCTTCCAGATTGTTGATTTAAGAAGTTTACTCCCCTGGGATAAAGAAATCGTTTCTGAGTCAGTTAAAAAGACAAACAAAGCATTGATATTACACGAAGATACTCTAACAGGCGGAATTGGCGGAGAAATATCTGCTTACATAAACGAACATTTATTCAAATATTTAGATGCGCCTGTTATCCGATGTGCAAGTTTAGATACTCCTATCCCCTTCAATCACGAACTTGAAAAACAATTTTTAGCAAATCACTGGCTAAATGAAAAAATTGAATTTTTGTTGAAGTATTAGAAATTGATTGAATAAGATTTTTTTGCTATACTCTTAAAAATTTGCGTTGATCATTTTTGAAGTCACAAACAACTATCATTATATTCACAGTAAAATTGTAATAAAAATTTTTATTCAACCACTTTCAATTAACAATATTGGAGGAGATTTATGAGCGAAAATAAATTATCCGGTGAAGTTTATTATCCAACAAAAGAAATAATGGATTATGCGAATGCTAAGTGCGAAAGTTTATATGAAACTGCCTCTAAAGACCCAGTTGCATTTTGGGAAAGTGAAGCGAAAAATCTTTATTGGAGCAAACCATGGAATAAAGTTCTTGATGACTCAAATAAGCCTTTTTACAAATGGTTTGTTGGTGCAGAAACTAATATCTCCTACAATTGTCTTGATGTTCATACGAAAACTGCCAGAAGAAATAAACTCGCTCTAATCTGGGAAGGTGAAAATGGTGAGTTCAGATCATTCTCTTACTTTGCGTTACATAGAGAAACCTGTCGCTTTGCTAATGTACTTAAAAGTCTCGGTGTTAAAAAAGGTGATCGTGTAACTCTTTATATGGGAAGAATTCCTGAATTGATGATTGGAATGCTCGCTTGTGCAAGAATAGGTGCAATTCACTCTGTTGTTTATGGCGGCTTCTCAGTTGAAGCTCTCCACGAAAGATTAGAAGATAGTCAATCGAAAGTACTTATTGTTGCTGATGGTTCTTATCAAAGAGGGAAAATAGTTGAACTCAAAAAAATTGCAGATGAAGCATTGCAAAGAGCTGCAACTGTTGAAAGTGTTTTAGTTGTCAAACGAACCGGTCATCAGATAAATATGGAATTCGGTAGAGATATGTGGTACCACGAATTGATGAACCTTCCGATTGCAAACAGTAATGAATGTCTTGAAATGATTGATGCGGAACATCCATTATTCTTACTTTATACTTCTGGCACAACAGGTAAACCAAAAGCTATTCTTCATACTCACGGTGGCTACATGGTTGGTACTTACGCAACATTAAAATATGTTTTCGATATTCACGAAGAAGACAGATATTGGTGTGCTGCTGATCCGGGTTGGATTACAGGACACAGCTACATTGTTTATGGTCCACTGTTAAATGGTGCAACTTCATTTATGTACGAAGGAGCACCGAATTATCCTTATCCTCATCGCTGGTGGCAGATGATTGAAAAATATGGAATCAATATTTTATACACTGCTCCTACTGCAATCAGAGGATTGATGAGATTCGGTGATGCCTGGCCAAACAGATATAATCTCTCTTCTTTAAGATTACTTGGAAGTGTCGGCGAACCAATTAACCCCGAAGCGTGGAGATGGTACTATAGAGTTATTGGTAAGGAAAGATGTCCAATCATGGATACTTGGTGGCAGACAGAAACAGGCGCTTTTATGATTACTCCTCTCCCCTGCACTCCATTAAAACCTGGCTCAGGAACAAAACCATTTCCCGGTATAGTTGCAGATGTAGTTGATGAAAATGGTAATTCTGTTAAACCGAATGAAGAAGGTTTTTTAGTTATCAAAACTCCTTGGCCTTCTATGCTTAGAACTATCTGGAATGATGATGAAAGATATGTTAATCAATACTGGAGCAAGTTTCCCGGAATGTATATGACCGGAGATTCAGCAAGAAGAGATGAAGATGGATATTTCTGGATTATCGGAAGAGTTGACGATGTAATCAAAGTTTCCGGTTACAGATTAGGTACTGCTGAAATTGAGAGTGCATTAGTTAGTCATCCGGCAGTTGCAGAAGCTGCAGCAATCGGATTACCACACGAAGTAAAAGGTAATGCGATTCATTGTTTCGTTCTATTAAAAACAGGATATGAAAAATCGGATAAATTAGTTGAAGAATTAAGACAACACGTTGCTCACGAAGTAGGTCCTATTGCAAGACCAGAGCACGTCGAAATAGTTGATGCATTACCAAAAACTCGCAGTGGAAAAATTATGCGTAGAGTCTTAAAGGCAAGAGCTTTAGGTCTTGATCCGGGTAATCTGAGTACTTTGGAAGAATAAA
>CAKZLD010000043.1 GCA_937125135.1 uncultured Ignavibacterium sp. | reverse complement strand
CTGTTACATTAGGAGGAGACATTAAATGTGAATTTGAACTCAATAAAGTCAGAAGTCTATCTAAACATAAAATCAATGGAGAAATTAACAACGGAGGTAGAAGAACTTCTGCAAAAACTTCTGGTGGAGATATTCGTGTCAATTTCCTGAAATAGTTTTAATTTGCACAATGCAATAAAATTATTTCAGACAGCAGAGGTATGTTAGATTTTCTTAGTAAGACAGAAATTGAAAAAGTTAAAAACAAAATTTCTGAAATTGAAAACTCATCTTCAGGTGAAGTTGTTATAAGTATCCGAAGGAAAAGAAATTTCTTTGAGAGAAAGAAATCACTATTCCAATTAGCCTCTGAGGAATTCAGAAGAGCTAATGTTGCAAATACGATTGATTCAACGGGAGTTCTGATTTTTATTTTGCTCTCTGAAAAAAAATTCTATATCCTTCCGGATAATAATATTATCAAAGTTGTTCCGGATAATTTCTGGCAAAACCTTGCTGATGAAATGTCAGAGAAATTCAAAACCCGAAAATTCGTTGATGGTTTATTGGATTGTATTGAAAAAATTGGAGAGGTTATGAAAATTCACTTCCCTAAAAAACAGGAAGATGTGAACGAACTTCCAGATGATATCAGAATCAATTAGCTTCCATTTCTGATTCGTAATGTTCACGATAATTTATTATCGCATTAAAAATTTTGTTTGCGATTTCTGTCTGACCTTTTTTAGAAGCTAAATAATCAGCATCATTTCTATTGGAGAGGAAACCTGTTTCAATCAATACATTCGGCATTGAAGCGCCAACAAGCACATAAAATCCAGCTTGTTTTACTCCACGAGAAGTAATAATCGGATGATTCGAAAACTGATTATGCAACATTTCTGCAAACTTTTCAGAAAATCTCATATATGCTGATTGAGCCATACTGACTAAAATAAAATTTTCATCTGTCAGCTTTTGATAACGATTCGGGTCTTCTTCATATTGAATTACACTGTTTTCAAATTCTGCAATTGCGATAGCTTCTTTTGTTCTTCCCGGACGCAGCAGATAAACTTCAAAACCACTTGCATCACTTGGCTTCTTTGGAGTTGAGTTACAATGTATTGAAATGAAAAGTTTACCATTGTTTTCATTTGCAATTTTACCACGCTTGTAAAGATCAACAAATACATCTGTCTTTCTGGTATAAACAACCTTAACACCACTCAACTTTTCTTTAATTAACTGACCAAGTTTAAGTGCAATTGCAAGATTGATATCTTTTTCTTTTGCTCCGTTAACACCAATTGCTCCAGCATCTTTTCCTCCATGTCCCGGATCAATCACAACGACATCGAACTCCCATTTTTCTTTCTTAGCAGTTGTCTCCGTTTTCTTGAAGAGCTTATTGTGAATCGTAATTAAAATATCATTCCCTTTCTCTACGTTCAAAACTTCACTGTTAGTGTATTCTGCGCCAACTAAAAATTTAATTTCAAGATCATTTCCAATGTTTCTGGATCTGATTTGTTTTACTACTCCGCTGGTTCCATCAAACTTAATTTTTGAAGTATCTCCGTTGACTTTTCTGAAAGTAATAGTTAAAACATTGTCTTTGAATGAAGAAGCATAGGAAGGAATTTTTTTATTTGATTTCATTTTTATCATAGTTCCATTTGCTTTTTCATCAATTGAAATTCCGACAACATCATATTTAATTGAAAGATCTTCAATCTGTTTTTCGTCCTTCTTTTCCTCCTTTGATAATTTCATTTTATCAGAAAGAAAAATTTTATTGGGTTCGAAAAATTTTACTTCTAATCCTGCGATATCTTCAAGTAAATTTAGAGAGTACTTCAAGGGAATAAATAACTTATCTTTAAAGTAATATGTTGACGTAGGAAGCTGTTTAATTGAAACTTTGTTTGTTAGATTTTCTTTTACACTTATGAAAGGATTACGCCCAAGAATTTTTATAAAATATTTCTCATTCCTGATTTCAATTCTTTTCATCTCTGTGTTGAAAGAATAACCTATCGAAAGTAGTTTACAAAACTCTTCAATTGATAAATAATACATCCCTTCTCTAAGGTATGCGGAAATAAAGTAATCTTTTGATTTAAGATTGACTTCTACATATTTATCTTGTTGAGCAAAAGAGATAAAAGTAAAAATTAACAGAAAAAATATTTTAATACTTATGTTATTCATCTAATAAATGGGATAAAAAATCCTGTTTTTGATTTATAATCTATGAAAGCCAGATTAAAATGTTTTTGTAATAATTGTTCCTCAAGTTTAGCTCTTTTTACAAGAAGGAATATTTGCAAAATAGCTAAAGGGAAAATCAAATAACTTAAAGTTGCTAAAGCAGCTCCTAAATCAAGTAAAATTTGGAAAAGATATTGCGGATGTCTTATCCATTTGTAAAAACTATTAGTAATTAGCTGATGATCTTTTTTGATTAAAACATCCGGAGAATGATTTTTCCCAAGAGCTTTGAATGAGCTGATTTGCAGCCAAGTAAAAAGAATATAGAAAGATAAACCTGCTAATCGAACTGATAAAAATTTTTTTTCATACTCCAAAGTACCAATCTGAAAAATTGCAAGAATGATTAACAATATTATGATTGATGATATCCATAACGGAAGAGATTGAAGATATGAAACCGGCTTTTCTTTTACCGGAGAAAGTTTTGTAGTTAAAGCTTCTTTCGTCAGTCCAAAATTCGAGATAAAACTGAGTGCAAGATTTATAGCGACGATAATATTTATTGCATCCATTTTAATATTTATTGTTTGAACAAATTTAATTAAACAATGTATAATTTTTAATCTCTGCTTTTGAGTTGAAAATCGGGAAGAAACTATCGGAGTTTTTATCACTTTATAATAAGATAGGAACGAATTTTTGTTGAATAATTTTTCTTTGAATCTTCAAACTAAAAACTGAGTAAAAACAAATAACAACTTTTTCACTATTTTCGCAGTAAATTTTTAAATGATGAAAAATAATTCAAACATAGCGGTTATTGCTGTCAGTGGTGGGATGGATAGTTGTGTAACTGCTGCGATCGCAAATCGTGAATTTCAATTAGCTTTTGCACACTTCAATTATGGACAAAGAACCGAGGAGCGTGAATTGAAAGCTTTTCACGATATCGCTGATTTCTATCAAGTTCAGCATCGGCTCGTAATTGATTTTACACATTTAAGTAAAATCGGTGGTTCATCTTTGACCGACAAAAATATTGAAGTAAGAATTGCAGACCTCAATAACAAAGAAATTCCAAATTCGTATGTTCCTTTCAGGAATGCAAACATACTTAGTGCCTGTGTGAGTTGGGCTGAGGTTATCAAAGCAAAAGCTGTTTTTATTGGTGCTGTTTATGAAGATTCATCCGGATATCCTGACTGC
>CAKZLD010000042.1 GCA_937125135.1 uncultured Ignavibacterium sp. | reverse complement strand
ATAAACGAGAACCGAAGACCACTGACAAATGGAGAGGATGGATTAAGAGTTGTTAAAATATTAGAGGCAGCTGAAGAATCAATTAAAAATAAAGGTAAATTTATTGAGTTAATTTAGAGGGAAATATGCAAGACTTTAAAAAAAATATTAATAATGTAAAGTTAGGAGATAATGTAAAAATTTTTGATTTTGTTAATCTTTATGGATGTGAGATAGGAGATGGTACAAAGGTCGGTACATTTGTCGAAATTCAAAAAGGTGCAGTCATAGGGAAAAATTGTAAAATATCGTCACATACATTTATATGTGAGGGAGTACATATAGAAGATAATTGTTTTATCGGACATAATGTTACTTTTATTAATGATCTTTTTCCAAGAGCAACAAACGAAGATGGAACTTTACAAACTGAGTCGGACTGGAAATGTATTCCCACATATGTTAAAAAGGGAGCGTCGATTGGTTCATCAGCTACAATTCTCGCTGGTGTTACAATTGGAGAAGGTGCATTAGTTGGAGCAGGTTCTGTAGTTACTAAGGATGTTCCACCATATACAGTTGTAGCAGGCAATCCTGCTAAGGTTTTACGAAAATTAAAGTAGATAGAGAAATTTTGAAACTTCTCTCCGTCGTTGGTGCAAGACCAAATTTTATAAAGATTGCACCTTTTATAAAAGCTGTCAACAAACATCAATCTGATAATCTTACACCTAATATTGAACATTTGCTGGTTCATACAGGTCAGCATTACGATTCAAAAATGTCAGATGTATTTTTTCAACATCTGGGAATTCCTGAACCAGATTACAATTTAGATATTGGTAGTGGATCTCATGCTTATCAGACTGGTCAAACAATGATAGAATTTGAGAAAGTTTTGTTGAAAGAAAATCCCGATTTAGTAATTGTAGTTGGAGATGTGAATTCTACTATAGCTTGCAGTTTAACAGCAGTTAAGTTAGGAATTAAAATCGCACATATTGAAGCAGGTTTAAGAAGTTTCGACAGATCTATGCCAGAGGAAATTAATAGAGTTTTGACAGATGCAATATCTGATTTTTTATTTGTAACTGAGAAAAGCGGAATGGATAACTTGATTAGGGAGGGTGTGAGTTCTGAAAAGATATTTTTCGTTGGTAATCTGATGATTGATTCATTGATAAGCTCTTTACCTTTAATTGATGAGTCGAAGATTTTGAGCAACTTGAAAATAAATCCTAAGGAATATATAGTGCTCACTTTACATCGTCCTTCGAATGTTGATGACTATGAAAAATTAAAGCAAATAGTTGATTTAATAAATGTGATATCAGAAAAGAAGAAAGTCATTTTCCCAATCCATCCAAGAACTTCAAAAAATCTTGAGCAATTCAATCTTTATAATGAATTAAATAATAGTAATGCTCACTTTGTTGAACCATTAGGATATTTGGATTTCATCAAATTGGTTAAGGAGTCATTTATTGTTCTAACAGATAGTGGTGGTATTCAGGAGGAAACAACATTTTTAGGAGTTCCTTGTATAACACTTCGAAATACAACTGAAAGACCTGTAACGGTGGAAATCGGTACAAATTATCTTGTGGGTGAGGATATAAGTAAAGTTTACGATTATATCAAACTGATTTTTGAGGGGAAAAACAAAATAGGCTCAATTCCTGAATTGTGGGATGGAAATTCTGCAAATCGTGTTTTGAATATTTTAATTAACAATCTATAATGAATTAAACATTTTAACTTAACTTGTAATAGAATGAAAGTTAAATTATGTGTTTGAACTGTTCGGAAATTTTAATGATTTTTAATTTAAACTTATCCGATGTATTTCGAAATTTATAAGTATATCTAAAATATTTTTCCGTTTAGTTCTTAGATTTAGTTAATTAATTATTGAAATGAATTATAGTTTAAGCGCTCAGTTTCGAATTTAAGTTTTTAATTCAGGTACAATTATTTTTTCCAATTAAAACCTAAGAGATTGTAATTTTAAAGTAGATAAATAAATTTTATTCGTTTGAAGTAAAAGTCTTTTTAGTGTTCATTTCGGGTAATTATTTTGTAGCATCTAAGAATATTAACTTTAACTGCATTTAAGTCAGACAAATTATTAATTATTGAATAGAAATAAAAAAATTAAGCAATTTATAGTTTCAATAGAAATTGAAAATTTTATTATTCAGGAGGGAGTAAAGTGAATTATTATAATAATCTATTGAATCGTATCAATGATAAATTATCAAAAATTGGTATTATTGGAATGGGTTACGTCGGATTGCCACTTGCTTTAGAATTCGCTGAGGAAGGATTTGAAATATTAGGGTTTGATATAGATGAGAATAAAATCCCAATCCTTAATGGTGGCAAAACCTATATAAAGCATATTCCCTCGGAAAGAATAAAACAAGCAGTTGATAACAAAAAGCTAACTGCAACATCTGACTTTTCAAGATTGACTGAGATTGATGCGATTATAATTTGTGTCCCGACTCCGCTTAATGAGTATAGAGAGCCTGATATTAGTTATATTGAAAATACAGCAATTACAATTTCAGAATATTTTGACAGAGGTAAATTAGTAGTATTAGAGTCATCTACGTATCCGGGGACAACAGATGAGATAATAAAACCCAAACTTGATAATCCAACAAATCCAAAATTAAAAGGTCAGACACTGAAAGCTGGTGAAGATTATTTCCTTGCATTTAGTCCTGAAAGAGAAGATCCGAATAATCCTCACTTTACCACCAAGACAATACCAAAAATTGTTGGAGGTTATACTCAGAATTGTCTTAATGTTACAAAAGCATTATATGATAAAATTATTGTTCAAACTGTTCCAGTCAGTTCAACAAAGGTGGCAGAGTCAGCAAAATTACTTGAGAACATATATCGTTCAGTTAATATCGCACTTGTGAATGAAATGAAAATGGTATTTGATAAAATGGGTATTGATGTTTGGGAAGTTATTGAAGCTGCAAAAACCAAACCTTTTGGTTTTCAGGCATTTTATCCGGGACCTGGATTAGGTGGGCATTGTATTCCGATTGATCCTTTTTATCTCACCTGGAAAGCAAGAGAATTCGATATGAGTACGAAGTTCATTGAATTAGCAGGAGAAATAAATACTTATCAACCTTATTGGGTGGTACAAAAAGTAACTGAAGCTCTCAATGAGAATGGAAAAACTTTGAACAATAGTAAAATTCTGATTTTAGGTGTCGCATATAAAAAGAATGTTGATGATTTGAGAGAATCACCAGCATTAAAGTTGATTGATATTTTATCCAAAAAGAATGTTAAAGTTGATTATAATGATCCTTATTGTCCTGAAATTAAAAGAACGAGACATTATAATTTCGAGATGAAATCCATTGAGTTAACCGAAGAAAATCTTAAAAATTATGATTTAGTTTTAATTGTTACCGACCACGATGATTATGACTTCGATTTTATTTATGAGCACTCCAATTTAATAGTAGATACAAGAAATGCGATAAAGCTTAATGGATTGAGTAATGGTAAGCTTTATAAATCATAGATACTTTAATGTTAAATGGTGAATGTTAAGTATTTTTGAAGAGGAGATTGGGAGTAGGGGGTTGGAAGTTGGGGGTTGGAAGTTGGGGATAGGGAATTGGAAGTTGGGAGTAGGGGATGGGGGTTTTATAATAGTCAATAATTTTCTGATTTTTATTAGTGAAAATTCGTGAAATTAGTGGCTGAATTTATTTGAGATTACTTAAAAACTTTTCCGCTATTTCAATATAATTATTTAGTTTATTCTTCTCCATTTTATCAACCAACCTCATCATCATGCTCATTCTGGGATTTTGAATTAGTTTCGTTTTATGCGTGAATAAAAATCTCCAGTACAAAGCATCCCATATTCCACACCAATCACCTCTTTTGTAATTGCTCATTTTCAAAATGTAGTTTGAAGAGCTGATATAAGGTTTGGTACAAATTAGTCCGCCATCCGCATATTGACTCATTCCGTAAACATTCGGAACCATAACCCAATCATAAGAATCAATGAACATTTCCATGAACCACTTATAAACTTCATTTGGATGTATTTCGCATAAAAGCATAATATTTCCTAATATCATTAAACGTTCAATATGATGTGTAAATCCAGTCGAAAGAAGTTTTTTAATTGTATCATCAACTGGTTCTATTCCAGTCGTTCCATTGTAAAAAGATGTGGGTATTTCTTTGTTGAGTTCAAAGTAATTTGAGTTTCTCTGACGTACACCTTCCAATTCATAAATTGCCCGCATATATTCACGCCAACCAATAATCTGACGTATAAATCCTTCAAGAGAATTTATTGGTACTTTATTTTCTTCAGCAAATTCAAGAGTTAAGTGTAATATCTCTGTTGGAGTTATTAGACCAATGTTCAAAGGCGGTGTAAGAACGGAATGAAAAAGTATGTTATTCGTTTTGTCAATTGCATCTTCATAAGTTCCAAAATTAGCAAAACGATTTTTTAAGAAATCATAAAGTGAATTTCTTGCATCAGAAAATGTTACAGGATAATTGAATTTTTCGGAAGTTCCGTAATTTTTTGAAAAGTGTTTATTTACATATTGCTCGGCTTCTGTTATGTAACTGTTAGTTTCAAATTTGAAAGGGGTGGGGATTAAAATTCCTTTTGGAAGTTTTTTCCTATTCTCATCATCAAAACTCCATTTATTGCCAATCGGATTGCCATTTTCTACAAGTATATTCATTCTCTTTCGTTGATAAATATAAAAAGAGTGCATGAGATAGTTTTGCTTACCTTTAAAGAATTTATGAAATATTTCGCTTTGAGTAAGAAACATTGGAGTTGAATATTCAGTCAATTCAATTTTTAATTTTTCAGATAATCTTCTAAGCCTCTTTTTAATAATAAAATCAATAGGATCGACAAAATGAATTTTCTCAATCGAGGATTTTTTGAATAGTTCGATGAGATAATCAGTGCGTAAATCATTCTTCAATTGTGCATATTCGACATAAGTTACATTATGACCTTTTTCTTTTAGGTATTCATAGTAGAATTTCATTGAAGCACGATGGAGTAATATTTTTTTCTTATGAAAGTTGGCAAAATATTTTTTGTCGCCAAAGAATAATGGGTCTTCGATTAAGAAAATTGGAATTGATTTCTTAATTGCAGGATTGTTCTCAAATAACTGATGTGGAAAAATTAAGGTTAATTCTCTCATATTTGATAAACAGAGAGAGTTTATAAATAATTCAAAAGAGAAGAAATTAAAAGATTAAGGTAATATGCGAGTGCGAAAATTTTTTCTGTTGAAAAATTGTTTAACCGTTACAAACGGAAAAACATACTTTACGAAACACTGCGATTCTTAGCGAACTTGGCGGTTAGAAAAATATAAACCGCAGAGGACGCAGAGAATATGCTACGAATATCTCATCGAAACTTTGCGATTCTTAGCGAACTTGGCGGTTAGAAAAATATAAACCGCAGAGAGCGCA
>CAKZLD010000041.1 GCA_937125135.1 uncultured Ignavibacterium sp. | reverse complement strand
AAAATTTTATTGTAGTAACAGGAGTATCAGAATTAATCGCAGTGCCAAATGGATTGGGATAGTTCTGTTCGAGATAAAATTTTTCAGGTATGTTTTCGTTGTCATTTATTCCAGTAGTTGGTTCGGTTTTAAATCCGAAAACAGTTGACCAATTACTACTTCCATATTGATTTCCTGCACTGACACGCCAATAATACAATTTGTTGTTTTGAAGATTGAGCAATTGCAAAGTTGTGTCGTTGTTCACAATCGTATCAAGAATTGTATTAGAAGGAACAATTGTACTGCCGTGTGCAAGTTGAATTCTGTAGTAAGTTGCTGCATTTTCTTTTGCCCAAATTAAAAGCGGAGAAGTTGAAACATTTGTTGTTGCGTGAGGTGGCTGTAATAATGTTGGAATAGTTGGAAAACCAGTAGTAAAATTATAAACAGAAGAGAAACTTGTATTGCCAAGAATGTTTCTTGCCCGCAGTCTCCAATAATAAGTTTTTAATCCAGTCAAACCAGACAACCTAAAAGTAGTATCCATTATTATGGTTTTGTTTACAATTAAAGCAGAAGAAAAATCTTGTGTAGTACTTACTTGTAAATCATAGACTGCAGCATGAACAGAACGTTGCCATTTTAATATTACAGTGTCTTTTTGATTTGTAGCTCCATTTTGTGGAATTAATAAATTTGGAACTGATGGAATAGAACCCACTTCCATTTCTCTTACTGCAAATAAAGCATTTGCAACAGATCGTTCTCCGCCTGCATCAGAGGGACTATTTACAACTTCATTATGAATTACCAAAGTTGACGAACCACCACCATCAAGATTAACTGCATTATGTGCGCCGATAGATAACATCAGATTTGCAAGCTCATCTAAAGTCATTCCGACGCTTAAGTTTGATTGCCTGCCATCAACAACCACAAAATATACTTTCGTGCTATCCTGATTGAATCCGACTGCAGAGCGAGGATGACGAGTATTAACAAAGTCAGAGCCGAATCCTTCAAACCCAACGAATGTTGGTGGCTTTGCACCGTTAATCAATAATCTCGGTCCTCCACCAATTAATGTTGTTACATTTCCTATTATTGGAGAAGTTCCCATTTTCAAAATAACTGTATCACCAACATCAAAATTCTGATCTAAAAAACTTTTGCTCGCTCCGTGACCAGAAAGAATATATCTTCCTGATTGGATAGACATATTGCCAACATTAGAAACTTTCTGACTAACAACACATCTTGTATTTGAGTTTGTTACAAAGTTGTCAATTGGAATGAGTTCTATTTCTGTTCCGAATGAATTTGTTAAAGTTGAAGGTCCGAAATATTTATTGTAAAGAATTAAAGCATCAGTGCCACGTTGAGTATTGCACTCATTGACTATCTTTGATTGTGAATTTGAAGCAGTAATAGTTGTGAAGAAATCAATTACCTGAACGACAGGTTTTTTATGATTGATTGCTCCGAAAGAGCTTCTTATGTGAGCTCTTCCGAAAACATATTCAGAATTTATTATCTGAGAATTGTTCAAAAATCCGTATGGATTGTTCGGAGCGCTGATTCCGTAAAAGTCTCCATTGATTGCACCAATTACAACATTTCCACTTACACTTTTTCTTTTTGATAGGGCAGAGGTTTTTTCAAATCCGTTTCCAAGTCTGTCATTTGCCAGAGCTGTAGTCAACTTGTTTCCCGGTACGGTTAAATCAACTTCGAGTATTTGAATATACCATGGAACCGATGTGTTTGTAATTCTGGTATGCTTGAAACCAGTAGCAACAATAGTTATGCTTGTATCTTGTGAAAAAGAATTGACGCTGAAGAATATTAAAATTATTAAGATTAGTTTGAAGAAGTAATTTTTTCCCAAATGCATTTATAACCTCTTAAGAAATGAAAATATCTATCGAAAAATAGTGAATTTATTTTTAGTTATTGAATGTAGGCTTTTGGAGAAGAGTGTAAGAACAGGTTCGTGTTTAAGTTCATGTTCAAGTTCAAGTTCAAGTTCAGGTTTAAGTTCAAGTTTAAGATTTTCTTACTGTATTTTTAATCTAATGACATTTTAACTTTAATTGAAAAATTGATAAGAAACTCAATTATTTCTTCGGGAGATGAAAACTTATTATCAATTTCAAGTTTCATCGAATCTTTTCTTTGAATGAATTTTATCGTGTCTTTGTATTCATCCAAAATCAATCTCATCAACCGCAAAAATTTGTTTTTGTAATATTCTTCTTTATCACTGGGAGGCAGAATTATTGAGATGATCTTTTTTTGAATAATAATTTTTTCAAATAAAGCAAAAGAAGAATAATACTTCAAAGTTGCCGAGAGAATTAGTCTATTAACCTCATCGGGTAGATTACCGAATCTGTCAATCATTTCATTTTTGATTTCATCAATATCATCTTTTGATTCAGCGGAAAAAAGCTCGGTATAAAAAGATAATCTGTCAGATTGAGAAGGAATAAAAGAAGAAGGAATACCAATTTCAAAATAAGTTTCAATTTTTGTATCAGATTTTTCAACAGATTTGGGTAGTGATTTGAAAGTCTCTTTGAATTCATTTTGTTTTAATTCTTCAACTGCTTCGTTAATCAATTTAATATATAAATCAAAACCAATTTCTTCAATAAATCCTGATTGCTCTCTTCCCAATAAATTTCCCGCACCACGTATTTCCAGATCACGCATTGATAAATTAAAGCCAGCACCAATTTCGGAATGCTCTTCAACTGCCTGTAATCTTCTCAATGCTTTTTTTGTTAATTCTTGGGTTGACGGAACAAGAAAGTAAGCATAAGCTTGTCTGTTTGAACGACCGACTCTTCCACGAAGCTGATGAAGTTCTGCAAGTCCGAATCTATCTGCACGATTTACAATTATCGTGTTCACTGTCGGAATATCAATTCCCGATTCAATAATTTTTGTTGAGAGAAGAACATCATAATCTCTGTTGAGAAATTTGTGAATTACATCTTCGAGTTTTGATGGTGTTAATCTGCCATGAGCAATTCCAATTCTTATTTCGGGAATATGCCTTTTCAAATACTCAGCAATTTTATCAATAGATTCAATTCGATCGTGAACGAAGAATACCTGACCGCCACGACTTACTTCAAACAAAATCCACTCACGAATTTTCTTTATATCAAAAACAGAAACCTGAGTATAAATTGGTTGACGATTAGGCGGTGGAGTAGCTATGATTGATAAATCTCTTGCACCAAGTAACGATAAATTTAATGTTCGTGGAATTGGAGTTGCAGTTAATGTCAAAGTATCAACATTTACTTTTAGTCGTTTTAACTTTTCTTTTGCCGAAACTCCGAAGCGATGCTCTTCATCTATTATCAATAAACCCAAATCGAAAAATTTCACATCATTGCTCAGAAGTCGATGGGTTCCGATTATAATGTCAATTTCACCAGATTGAAGTTTTTTCAAAATCTCTATCTGCTCTTTTTTAGATTGGAATCTCGAAAGCATACTCACTTTTATCGGAAACTGAGAAAGTCTGTCTCTAAAAGTATTAAAGTGTTGCTCAGCTAAGATTGTTGTAGGAACCAACACAGCAGTTTGCTTGCTATCCTGCGCCGCTTTGAAAGAAGCACGAACTGCAATTTCTGTTTTACCGAAACCAACATCACCGCAGATTAATCTATCCATCGGATTTTCATTTATCATATCATTTTTCACTTCTTCAGAAGCTCTAGATTGATCTGGTGTATCTTCATAAATGAACGATGCTTCAAGTTCCTTTTGCCATATAGTGTCTTGAGAGAAAGCAAATCCTTTCGTTGCTTTTCTTTTGGCATAAAGTTCAATCAATTCTGCAGCGGCTTCTTTAATCTTCTTCTTAGCTCTTGCTTTTTTGTTTTGCCACTCAGCAGTTCCAAGCTTTGTGAGAGTTGGAATCAAATTTTCATTTGATGAATATTTTTTTACCAGCCCAAGAAAATTCAAATTAACATAAACCACATCATTATCAGCATATATTATCTTCATCGCTTCCTGACTGACTTCACCGAAGTTTATAGTTTCAAGTCCGACATATTTACCAATCCCATAATTCTCGTGAACGACGTAATCTCCTTTTTTAATTGCAGATAAATTTTTCGTTTTCGACTTTTTTATCTTTTTAAGATTAGGTAAAAATGTTCGATATGGTTTGTTGAATATCTGATAATCTGAAAGAAGAAGCAATTTATCATTGTGTGAAATAAATCCTTCTTTTATCGGAAAAGTGATAATTGAAAGTTTTGATTGATAAATTAACTCTTCATAAGAAGAATTAAATTCTATCAGCAAATCTTTTATTCTTTCGTTTTGAATTTCATTTTCTGTGCAGATTGAAACGTTGTAATCCTTATTTACATAATCAGTAATAGACTTGAACAGAATTTCAAAATTTGATTTTATCGAAGGAGCAGGAGATAAAAACAAATTTGTTCTGTCTTTATCGCTCAACTCTCTTTCAAGAAGCCAGAAAGAGTTTTCAAATTCGTTAAGAGAATTTTCAAGATTGAATTCAATTTCAACATTCGTTTGATCAGGATTTTTCTCTAAGGTATCTTCAACGTTATACGAACTTTCAGAATACGGATTCAAAAATTTTGTCAGTTCATATTCAGATGAAATGACCAGACATTCATTCAAGTAATTAAAAATGTTTGAAAAATTTTCAGATGAGTTTGTATCAACAAGAGAAGATAAAGTAACCGAATTAACTTTTTCAAAAGAGCGTTGAGTTTCTTCATCAAAATACCGGATTGATTCTATCAGATTTCCATCAAATTCAATTCTCGCAGGATGTTTTTCTGAATAAGACCAGAAATCTATTATAGAGCCGCGAACAGAATAACATCCGGGAACTTCAACGTATTTATCCATTGAATAGTTAATCAAATTCAGATATTCAATGAATTCATCGTAATCTATTTCCGAGCCGACAGCAATTTGAGTAAGTGAACTTTTGAATTCTTCCTTGTTAGGAAGTTTACAGTTGAGAATCTCGTATGTTGAAATAATTATATTCTTTTCGTTTTTACTAACTGAAGAAATTTTTTCTTGAATTGATTCGGCTGAAAAATCGGTAATTGAAATCACATTAGATTTTATTTCAAGAAGATTTAACTCAACAAAAAACTCTTCAACAGATTTTATTTCATTAAGAAGGATAAGAAGATTATTCAGGTCAGGGTATAGTTCACCAACAAGAATTGCTTTCGAAGAGCCAGATAACGGAGAGATGTAGTTAATCTTATTTTTCTTTTCGAGCAATTCTTTTACAGCATTTGCAAAACCGAATCTGAATTTCGAAATCTTTTTCAAAAAATCACAATCAAAGTCGAATCATTATAACAATATTGTTTGTCGGTAAATTCATATCCGAAGAATTATTTATTTTCTGGTTTAGTACAAATTTAGCAGATACATATCCAATAATTGCACCCATAACTACATCAGAGAACCAATGTTTATTATTGTAAATTCTTGAAGCCCCGACTAAAGTAGCCGCAGAAAACCAAATTGATTTCCAAAGAAAAGTTTTGTTTTGTTCCGCCATAATTGTAGAAAATGAAAAAGCTAAACTTGTATGTCCCGAAGGAAATGATAAAAATTTATCTTCGTATTCAAACCAATTAAATTCGTAGTGATCATCTGTTTGATGAGGTCTTGAACGACCGAAAAAACTCTTCATTGCAAACGTGGTAATTCCCGTCAGTAAAGATGATGATAATAAATCAACAGATAGTTCTCTAACTTGACTTTTATTAGAAATATTTCCATAAAGATAAAGACCGACAATCGCTGCGGACATAAATTCAATGTGATAATAAGAATCAAATTTATGTAAAAGAACATTTGATGAATCAAAGTTTTCAGATGAAAAATTTCTAACTTCATTATCAACAAGCGATGAAAAAAAAGTTGCAGATGTAAGTAATCCAGCTTTGCTCAAATCATTTGAGTTGAACTTAAACGGCGCTTTGAAGTAATTAGCAGTCGTCTCTGAAATTCTTTTCAAATCGGATTTAATTACACTCTTTTCCTGAGCGTAAAGTAAAAAATTAAAAATAAATATAAGTAATAAAATTTTATTAATCATAATTTGGCGGGAATAGCAAAGTTGAAAAAGATATTTACTTCTGTAACTCAATTATGATTAGTTTTTTCCCTTTTTCATTTCTTGGATTATTCGGTTTGTATGCAAGTTCGTAAACAGTGGATTTCTTTATGTTGGATTTATATTTCAACTCTGCTTTGCTAAACTCATCATTTAAATCACCGCCTTTAATCGAAAGAATGTAGGATTTTTCTTTTACAAGAGGCAAGGCATATCTGATAAGAATTATTAAAGGAACAGTTGCACGGCTTACAATCAAATCAAATTGTTCTTTATATTTTTCAATGAATTCATTGCTTTCAACTCTGAAATTTTCAGTAATAACATTGCTTAATTTTAATTTATCTATAAATTCCTTAACCGCATCAATTTTTTTAGTAGTTGAATCAACAAGAACGCCTCTCAAATCCGGACGCATAATAGCAATCGGTATTCCCGGGAATCCACCGCCTGTGCCAATATCGATAAACCGCGATACTTTATCTGGAAAGAATCTGGTGATGAAAGCAGATAGAAAAACGTGCTTCTCTACAAGATTATCCAAATCAGTCCGTGAAACTAAATTAATATCTTTGTTTTTTTCAGTTACCAAATGTGCAAAAAATGCTAGTCTATCTGTTTTAGTTACTTCGGAAGTAAGTCCGTTTTCCCAAAAAAAATTTTGAAGTTCTTTTTGGAATTCCTGTTGTTTGTTTGAGGGCATACAAATAAATCCAAAAATTAACTTTTCAAATATACCAATAAAATTGAAATATCAGAAGGAGTAACTCCAGATATGCGTGATGCTTGTCCTATCGAGCGAGGTTTTGTTCTTGATAATTTCTCTCTCCCTTCTCTTGATAATTGTTTTATCTGATTATAATCGAGGTTAACAGGAATTTTTAGATCTTCATATTTTTCCATCTTCTCAACTGTTTCAAATTGCCTTTTAATATATCCATCATACTTGATTTCAATTTCGATTTGTTCTAAAATATCACCATTCTCTAACAATTCTTTATTAAACAAACTATTGATACTATTTATATTTAACACTTCTTCTAATCTAACCTCTGGTCTTTTAACAATTTTTGAAATAGTTTCTGGAGAATCAACTGGGCTTAATCTTTTGCCCGAAAGGAAATTATTCAAGTCATGAAATTTGATTTTTGTGTTATTGCAGAAATCCACCCCTGCTTGAATTAGAGTTTCTTTCCTGTTTAATTCTTTAATCACTTCTTCTGGAATCAATCCAAGCTCATAACCATACTTAAATAATCTACGATCTGCATTATCAGCTCTTAATAGTAAGCGATGCTCAGCTCGAGAAGTGAACATTCTATAGGGTTCGTCGGTTGATTTTGTTACAAGATCGTCAATAAGCACTCCGATATATGCTTCACTTCTTTTGAGAGTAAAATCATTTCTTTTTTGAATTTTGAGAGCAGCATTTATTCCTGCGATTAGTCCCTGTGCGGCAGCTTCTTCATAACCCGAAGTTCCGTTTATTTGTCCAGCGAAGTATAAGCCATTTACTAATTTTGTTTCGAGAGTTGAATCAACCTGATGAGGTGGAAAATAATCATATTCAACAGCATATCCCGGACGAACCATCTCAACATTTTCAAGCCCTTTTATTTTCCTCAATGCTTCGAACTGAATTTCGGCTGGTAGGGAAGTGGAAAAGCCGTTGAGGTAAATTAAATCAGAATCTATTCCTTCTGGTTCTAAAAATAGTTGATGTCTTTCTTTATCAGAAAATCTGACAATTTTATCTTCAATTGAAGGACAGTATCGTGGGCCCACACCCTTGATTAACCCAGTAAACATAGGGGAATCATTAAACCCTTTCTCGAGAGTTTTATGGACTGATAAATCGGTGTAAGTAATATAACAGCTTAATTGAGGTAAATAGGGGAATTGAGATTTATCAGTAAAGTGTGAAAAAGGTTGCGGAGGATCATCTCCAGGTTGCTCCTCTAAAATTTCCCAATTTATGCTATCTTTTTTTAGTCTCGGAGGAGTTCCAGTTTTTAATCTTCCTGATTCAAATCCGATTTTTACCAATGATTCAGTTATTCCAACTGCAGGTGCTTCACCAAATCTTCCACCTTTTGTAGCCTTCAATCCTGTGTGCATCAAACCATTTAGAAACGTTCCGTTCGACAAAATAAGTGATTTGCATCCGAACTCTTTTCCGTTGGCGGTTTTGATCCCAATAACTGTAAAATTTTCTACGATTACCTCGACGACAGATTCTTCAACAATTTCAAGATTTTGCAAATTAGAAACAACTTCTAATGCAATTTGAGAATAAATTTTTCTATCGTTTTGACTTCTTGGTGACCAAACTGCCGGACCTTTTGATTTATTCAACATTCTGAATTGAATTCCCGAGCGGTCGGCAATTTTACCCATCTCTCCACCGAGGGCATCGATTTCTCTTACTAGGTGACCTTTTGCAGTTCCACCGATTGCAGGATTACAAGACATTCTGCCCATAGCCTGTCTGTCCATTGTAAAGAGCGCCGTAGAACATCCCATTCTCGAACCTGCAGAAGCCGCCTCAATTCCAGCGTGCCCTCCACCAACTACGATAATATCATAATATTTAATCATATTTTATGTTTGTTTCACGTGAAACAGAACTTTATTGATTGAGTAAAAGTTTCACGTGAAAATAAGTTTAGTTATTTGCCTATACAAAATTGCATAAAAATATTGTTTAATACATCATCGCTTGTAACTTCACCTATAATTTCTCCAAGACTTATAGTTGAATTTCTTAAATCCACAGAAATAAATTCACCTGAAAGTTTTTTTAGGATTGATTCGTGAGCATTCATTAAATATTCCCGCGATTTTCTTAAACAGTTATAGTGTCTGAGATTTGAAACCAAAACTGTTTTTTCAGTGTAATAATCGCCTCCAAAAGTAAATTCAATCAATTTTTTTGTTAATTTTTCAATTCCTTCTCCGGTTTTTGCTGAAATTTTAACATCAGTAGTCAGCGAACAATCTGGATTAAGATCAATTTTGTTCAATATTTTTATAATTTTTTCAGGATTAGTATAATTTAATAAATCAGAGTATAACTCTTTCGATTCACCTTGCTCCACATCTTCAATGAATAATACAACATCAGCATTTTTGATGGTTTCTCTGCTTCTGTAAATACCTTCTTTTTCTATCAGGTCACGCGACTCACGTAATCCAGCCGTATCATATAGTCGAAAAAGAATTCCATTTATTGAAATTTCTTCTCTGATTACATCACGGGTTGTTCCCGGAATATCGCTCACTATTGCTCTTGATTCCTTGAGAAGATAGTTTAGAATTGAAGATTTACCAACGTTTGGTTTTCCAACTAATGCTACATTCACACCATCACGGATAATTCTTCCAAAATTATAACTTTCGAGCAGCGAATCAATCTCAATTATGATTTCATCAATTTTTTTTAGTAGTTCAGAATTATCAATAAACTCAATATCTTCTTCTGCAAAATCCAATTCCAATTCAATAAATGAAAGGGCATTAATAATGGATTTTCTCAAATAATCGACTTTTTTAGAAAGCAATCCATCCAGTTGACTTCTTGCTCCTCTGAATGAAGCCTCTGTTCTTGAATGAATAATGTCAAGCACTGCCTCTGCTTGTGACAAGTCAATTTTATTATTCAAAAAAGCTCGTTTTGTAAATTCTCCGGGCTCTGCTAATCTCAAACGATTCGTTGAGAGAAATAAATTGATAATATTTTGAACAATAAAAGGATTTCCGTGACAGCTAATCTCAACACTATCTTCTCCGGTATATGAATTTGGTGATTTGAAAATAGATATTAAAACATCATCAACAATTCCAAATTCTTCGCTCACTAATTTTCCATAATGAACAGTGTGACTTTTTGAATCAGATATTCTCGACTTTCCTTTGAAGAACATATCCGCAAGATTAAAGGATTCTTCACCGCTTATCCTTATAACAGATATTGCTCCAACACCCGGAGGAGTTGCCAATGCAATTATTGTATCTTCTTTCACGATTGTTCTTTAAAATTTTTATTACAAAAATAACTAAAAATTAAGCCAATTGTTTATTTTAGCTTAAAGAGCTATTTTTAATAAAAATTACTTTACAATAGCAACATGGCAGATATTTTGCCAAATATTACACAAGTTTGGGAAATTTTACTACTCTATAATAAAAACGTCGTATAGTATGACGATATGGCTTATATAATAAAATAAACTTTAATGCTTTATAACTCATTGTAATTTAATAAGTTATGACGATTATGTCTTATGGCACACTGATTGATTTTATTTTGGCAACCAACAATAAAAAAAGAAAGGAGTTATAAAAATGACACTAATAAGATTTAATCCAATGAGAGATTTAGTAGAACTTGAAAAAGAGTTCTCAAAAATTTTTAATACCCTTGAAAGCAGATTCGGTATTTCCCGAAATAAAGAAGATGAAGGGTACGAGAATGCAGTCTGGATGCCATTTACAGACATTTTCGAGGATAAAGATAAATACACCTTACAACTCGATTTACCAGGAGTTAAAAAAGAAGATGTAAAAATCTCTTTTGTTAATGGTCAATTAAGCATAAGTGGTGAGAGAGTTCAGGAAGAGGAACACAAAGACGCTAAATGCCACAGAATTGAGAGAGTTTTTGGAAAATATTACAGATCATTCAATTTGCCAGACCATATTAAATCAGATGACATCAGTGCAGAGTTTAAGGATGGACAATTGACCATTACAATTCCAAAAGCTGAAGAAGCTAAACCAAAAGAAATTGAGATTAAAGTGAAATAAGAAATTTTTCTCTGAATTTGGGAAAGGGTAACATTGTGTTACCCTTTTCTTTTATCTTGAAAATGTTGAGTTTTGTCAAAGCACTTAAAATTTTTTACAATGGAATTTAAAGATTATTATAAAATATTAGGAGTTGATAAAACTGCAACTCAGGATGATATAAAAAAAGCTTATCGAAAGCTTGCAATGAAATATCATCCAGACAAGAATCCGGGTGATAAGTCCGCAGAAGAAAAATTTAAGGAAATTACTGAAGCTAATGAGGTTTTAAGCGATCCTGAAAAAAGAAAAAAATATGACGCTCTTGGAGCGAACTGGAAAAATTATCAACACACCGGTCGCGGTTTCGATGACTTCTTTAATCAGTTTGGAGGAAAAAGAAGAAGTGGCGATGGTTCGACCTTTGAGTTCTCTGGAGACTTCAGAGATTTCTTCGGTGGATTCGGTGGATTTTCAGATTTCTTTGAATCATTTTTCGGCGGGCGTAGTAAATCAACTGAAAAAGATTTTGGCTTCGGTTCTCAGCGTTCAAAATCAGCAACCATTGACGTTGAAGCAGATTTGAATATTACCCTTGAAGAAGCTTTCAATGGAACAGAAAGACAAATCAATATTGATGGGAAGAAATTAAAAATTAAAATAAACCCGGGAATTAAAGATGGTCAGAAGCTTAGATTAAAAGGAATGGGAAGATCAAAAGTTAGCGAAGGTCCCAAAGGGGATTTGTATATTAAAATTCATATTCTTAACCATCCTTTTTATGAAATTAAAGATGACGACCTTTATTTTAATCTTGATATTGATTTATATACAGCAGTTTTAGGTGGCAAAGAAAATATCAAAACTTTAGATGGTAAAAGAATAAATCTTACAATTCCTTCTGGAACGGAGTCGGAAAAAATTTTACGTCTTAAAGAATTAGGAATGAAAAGAGATGATGGTAGTAGAGGAGATTTATTCATCAAAATTCACATTACTATTCCAAAAGATTTAACCGAAGAAGAAAAAAATCTTTTCAAAAAACTAAGAGATTTAAGAAATTAAAATTCAGGAGAAACAGATGGGCGAACTTCACAAGACAAAATATGAATTTAAAGCAGAGACTAAAAAATTATTAGATATTCTCGTGCATTCTCTTTATACAAGCAGAGAAATTTTTTTAAGAGAATTGATTTCAAATGCTTCAGATGCACTTGATAAAATCAGATTCGAATTGAATAAAGGAACAGAGGTAGAGAATAAAGATCTACCTCTCGAAATCAGAATAAATTTTGATGATAAGAAAAATATTGTAACAGTTTCTGATACAGGAATAGGAATGTCAAGAGATGAAATGATTGCAAATATCGGAACGATCGCAAAATCAGGCTCTGAGGAATTTTTAAAACAACTCGCAGAAAACAAGGAAACTGCTAATAATATTATTGGAAGATTTGGAATTGGTTTTTATTCTGTTTTTATGGTTGCAAAAGAAGTAATTATTAGATCGAAGTCTTTCAAAAAAGATGAGCCTGCGGTTGAATGGAGATCGGATGGATTGGGGGATTACGATATTTCAGATCTGGATGAAAAAATTGACAGAGGTACAACAATCGAAATTCATCTGAAAGATGATGCAAAAGAATTTGCTGATAAGTACCGTCTTCAGGGAATAATTAAAAAACATTCTAATTTTATTTCATTTCCGATTTATCTTGAAAAAGAAAAAGTAAATACAATTGCAGCAATATGGCGAGAGCCGAAATCATCAATCAAAAAAGAACAATACGATGAATTTTATAAATTTCTTACATACGACAGCGAAGAACCACTCGAAGTGATTCATACCTCTGTAGATGCTCCGATTCAATTTAATGCTTTACTCTTCATTCCCAAAAAGAGTTATGACTTCTGGAGATTCAATCGTGATGATTACGGTTTGGATTTGTATGTAAAAAGAGTTTTAATTCAACATCAGAATAAAGATTTACTGCCAGAGTATTTGAGTTTTGTCAAAGGGGTAGTTGATTCAGAAGATTTACCTCTGAACATTTCAAGAGAAACTCTTCAGGAGAATATAATCTTTACAAAGATAGCAAATAGTGTTACTACAAATGTTCTTTCTCATCTTCAAAAAGTTGCTAAAGATAATTCGGAAAGATATTCTGATTTCTGGAAAGAGCACGGAAGAATTTTCAAGCTTGGTTATATGGATTTTGTAAACGCTGAAAAGTATCAGCAGCTATTGAGATTCAATTCTTCATTTAATAAAGATGAAAAAGAACTTACATCTTTGGAAGATTATATAGGAAGGATGAAAAAAGATCAAAAGGAAATTTACTTCGCAGTTGGGTCGAGCAGAGAGGCGATTACATTAAATCCACATCTTGAAATCTTTAAAGCAAAAGGGTTGGAAGTTTTGTATCTGTATGATCCGGTTGATGAATTTGTAATATCATCTATCAGGAAATTCAAAGATTATGAATTTAAATCCGTTGACTCAGCAGACTTAAAAGTAATTGAAAAATTTGAAGATGTTGAAACAGAAACAAATAGTTTTGAAAAACTTAGTAAAGATGATGAAAAACATTTTGATTCTTTATTGGCTAAAATGAAAGATATTCTCGGCGATAAAGTTACTGAAGTTAAAGAATCGAAAAGATTAAAGGGAAGCCCCGCCACTTTGCTTAATGCTGATGATTCAATGTCTTCAACAATGCAGAAAATTTTGAAGATGACAAATAAGGATATAAGCATCCCTAATCAAAAAAGAGTGATGGAAATAAATAAAGACCACAGTCTCATCAGAAATCTTTTGGAAATATTTAAGAAAAATTCAAATGATCAATTCATCATTGATACAACGGAACAGCTTTATGAATCAGCAATTTTATTAGAAGGTAATTTGGATGATCCGCATAAACTTGTCAGCCGATTAAATAGAATGCTTACAGAAGCAAGTAAGTTTTATGTTAAATTAAACAAAGAAGGCTTTTGAAAAATTTTAGAGAAGTCTTAAAGTAATGTTAAATCTAATTTATTGTGTAAAAGATTAAAGATTTTGTAAAAGGAGAATGAAACCATGTCATTTAATTTTAATAGACTTACAGTTAAGGCGCAGGAAATAGTTCAAAATGCGATAGAGATTGCACAGAATTATAATAATCAAATTGTAGAGCCAGAACACATCCTTGCTGCTATTATGCAGGAAAGCGGGAATGTGGCTGAAACAATTATTAAAAAAACAGGAGGCAATCTTAATGTAGTGAAGATTAAGGTGAGTGAACTACTTGAATCTTTACCAAAAGTTAGTGGCACATCCTTAGGTAATCAACAGATGAGTAACAATCTTGCTAAACTTTTCGACTCAGCTGCTGAAGAAGCAAAAATTCTAAAGGATGAATTTGTCTCAACCGAACACTTACTACTTGCTTTATCAAATGATAAAGGAAGAGCAGGACAATTGCTTCGTGATAATGGAATAAGTTATAATGAAATTTTATCCGCTCTGAAATCAGTTCGCGGAACTCAAAGAGTTACAAGTCAAAATCCTGAAGATACATATCAATCTTTACAAAAGTTTGGTAGAGATTTGAATGAACTTGTTAAACAGGGAAAGCTTGATCCTGTAATTGGACGCGATGAAGAAATTAGAAGAGTTCTTCAAGTACTTTCGAGAAGGACAAAGAATAATCCTGTTCTGATTGGTGAACCGGGCGTAGGAAAAACAGCAATTGCTGAAGGTATAGCTCATAGAATAGTAGCGGGCGATGTTCCGGAAAATCTAAAAACAAAAAGAATAGTTGCTCTCGATATGGGTGCGTTAATAGCCGGAACTCAGTTTCGAGGTCAGTTTGAAGAAAGATTAAAAGCAGTAATAAAAGAAGTTCAGGAATCTAACGGCGAAGTTATTCTTTTTATAGATGAACTGCACACTCTTGTTGGTGCTGGTGCAACTCAAGGAGCAATGGATGCGGCGAATATCTTAAAACCTGCATTGGCACGCGGCGAACTTCACGCAGTTGGTGCTACAACTTTAGATGAATATCGAAAGCATATTGAAAAGGATGCTGCTCTCGAAAGAAGATTTCAACCTGTTTTAGTTGACGAACCTTCTGAAGAAGATTCTATCTCAATTCTCAGAGGATTGAAAGAAAAATACGAAGTTCATCACGGAGTTAGAATTACAGATGGTGCGATTGTAGCCGCTGTTCAATTATCAAATCGCTACATAACAGATAGATTTTTACCTGATAAAGCAATTGATTTGATAGATGAAGCCGCTTCAAAACTTAGAATTGAAATTGATTCAATGCCTGAAGAACTTGATTCAATAGAAAGAAAAGTTAAGCAACTTGAAATTGAAAGAGAAGCCTTAAAGCGTGAAAAGGATGATGCTTCTGCAAAAAGACTAATCGAGCTTGAACAAGAATTAGGTGAGCTCAATGAGGAAAGAAATCAATTGAAGATGCACTGGGAACTTGAGAAAGACAAAATTCAGAAAATACGCTCGATGAAAAGCGAAATTGAAAATCTTAAACTTGAAGCCGAGCAACAAGAACGTGAAGGTAATTATGGCAAAGTTGCAGAAATACGTTATGGAAAAATCGTTGAGTTAGAAAAGAAACTGAAAGAAGGGACTCAACAACTTTCTGAAATTCAAAAAAATAAAAAAATGTTAAAAGAAGAAGTTGATGCAGAAGATATTGCCGAAATAGTTTCGAAATGGACGGGAATTCCAGTAAGCAAAATGCTCGAAAGCGAAAGAACAAAACTTTTAAGACTTGAAGAAGAGTTACATAAAAGAGTTGTTGGTCAGAATGATGCTGTTTCTGCTGTGGCAAATGCTATCAGAAGAGCAAGAAGTGGTTTACAGGATGTAAATAAACCAATCGGCTCTTTTATTTTTCTTGGTACAACAGGCGTTGGAAAAACGGAACTTGCAAGAGCATTAGCAGAATTTCTTTTTGACGATGAACATGCGATGATTCGAATTGACATGAGTGAATATATGGAAAAGTTTTCAGTATCAAGACTCATCGGCGCTCCTCCCGGATATGTCGGTTACGAAGAAGGTGGTCAACTTACAGAAGCAGTTAGAAGAAGACCTTATTCTGTAGTATTGCTTGATGAATTTGAAAAAGCTCATCCTGATGTTTTCAATGTGATGTTACAAGTTCTGGATGATGGTCGTTTGACAGATAATCAGGGAAGAACAGTAAACTTTAAGAACACAATTATAATAATGACTTCTAATCTTGGTTCACTTCTGATTCAGAATACTCTCGATTCAGTAACTGAACAGAACATCGAAGAGATAATGGGTGAATTGAGACAAAGTTTGACAGAACTTCTTAGAAAAAATATACGCCCTGAATTCTTAAACAGAATAGATGAAATAATTTTATTCAAGCCATTACTAAAATCTGAGATAAGGAAGATTGTTGAAATTCAATTAGAAAAAATCCAGCAAATGTTGAGCAGCAAAGAAATGAAAATTGAATTAACAGAGCAGGCGAAAGATTGGCTTGCACAACAGGGATATGATGTTACATATGGAGCAAGACCACTGAAGAGAGTTATTCAGAAATATCTCATAAATCCATTGTCCCAGGAATTACTTTCCGGCGAATTCATTGAAGGGGATACAATTAAAATTGATGTTGGAGATAGGGTCGGATTGATATTTACGAAATAATAATTTGTAGAGGTTTTGACGATAATTATATTTGCAATACAAAAATTGTTCATTG
>CAKZLD010000040.1 GCA_937125135.1 uncultured Ignavibacterium sp. | reverse complement strand
TTAGAAATTTTTTGACTGGACTGAGTTCTTACAATTTTACAAGTCAATCCTTTGTTATTTAGGAAAGTGTTATCATTCAATTCGATATCAAATGCCTCAAGTCCACCTGATTTGTATTTATTGAAAGCAACGAACCCCTCTAATAATTTGAAAATCCCTTTATAAAGATCGAGTTCAATCAGATTAAATTTTATCCATATATCAGGGTTAACAGTATAATAAACTAATTGATTATTCAGATCAACATTAAATTTAAATCCTCGTGCTTCTTTGAAATTGACTTTAATATTTTTTCCAACTCTATCTTTTATTGAAGGCGGAAGTGTGACACTACCAAGAAGATTTAATGTCAGTTGATTTTTACTAACTCTAAATTCGCTGTATTGAGATAGTTCATAAGTATAATTATTAGGGGATAGCAAAACTACTTTTAAAGCATTCTTTGGCTTCACAAGTCCACTATCTATTTTATTAACCGGATTAACTTTAAACCATGAATCTAAAGTTTCTATAGTTAAATTTGGATTTGCTGAATTAACAAGTAAAGGAGTTTTGATTTTTATATTTCCGGTAACAAGGTTTGAATTTGCAGTAAATCTTATACCTTTAATCTCCATCGTGGCAGTTGATTTTGCATAAGGATTTCCAGGTAATACCAAAATTGGAACACCAGGATCTTTATAATCAAGAGTTACGGAAACAGGGGTAATCTGTCTCCAAACTTCTCCACTAACAACTTTCCATTCAGAATTATTACCTGTTCCAACTTCTACTAATTGCAGACCACTAAAATCGAAAGTAATTTTTTGACCATTATTCCATAACGTAACTTCACCAATTCCCGAGAAATTACTACTACTTTTATTTGTTACCTGTTTAACCACGACTTTGTACGCTCCTATCGAAAATACATTAACATTTTCTAATATTGTTGCAGCGCCCTTAACCTCGAATGTCCAGATTTCGCTTTCGGCTACTATCTGATTGTTATACCATTTCGATATTGCAGAAACCTGCCAAGCAAATTTCCTATTTGATAATATTCCTTGATTTTTTCCAATCATTTGATTTGATGCTTGTGGAATAATATCCGATTTAAGGAAAACAGGAGGGTTATTTTTCAAAGCCTGAGCGGGTGTTTGTCCACTTTTTAAAGGTACAATTTTAAGAATGAAATTAGAGATTGATTTTTTTACTTTACTTGAATTCCATTTAAAGTTATAAATGTTCTTAACTGTATCTAGTTCAATTAATGAGTTATTAAATGGCGAAATTAAATCAATCTTTTCAACAAATTCATTCTTCGCAGTATAAAATCTCCTAATCTCACTTTTGCCCTCTTTACCAGAGACTGGTTGTTTTGAATTTGCATCTAAAGCCTGCACCTGCCAGGCAAATCCAAAATTATCAGTATAATTAGTTAAACTTAAATCTGATGGTAGATATTGATATGATGTTGTTTTAACAGATTTATCTAAAATCGGAATGTTATTTTCGATTGCTGCTTTGGGAGTTTGTCCCTGTAAAATTTTCGAAATTTTTATTCTGTAATCAATGCTGATTGTAGGGTCAGAGCCAACAACTGGAGACCACATAAACTGTGGCAGATCGTTTATCAATGTAATATCATTAGCGGGACTAATTAGCATCGGCGGTTCAGGAAGGAATATCCCAATAGATTCACATTTCTCCCCACCAATTCCAATTTCATTCCCAAATGAATCTAAAATTTTAACACAAAGAGAACAAATTCCTTCCGGAAGAGTATTAGTTGTGACTATAGTATTTCTAATTGACTCATCATAAGAAATTGCATCATAATTCAGAACATCAGGACCATAGATGATAAGCGTTTGACCCGAGTTTATATTAAATTTTTTCATCTTAGGATCTGAATCTTTCGTGAACGCCAGTTTTTTCTCATTACGATCCTTTAATGTGAATGAAACCATTATATTTTGATAATTATTTATTGTCGTATTAGTAAGAATCAACTGAATAATGCTTGGGTCACGCTGCCATGTGGAAAATTTAATTGGTAGAGGTTTTTTAACAATTAGTTGAATATTTATCTGAGCATGTACAGATAGTGAAGCGAAAAGGAAAATAATAATTGGAAATAAATATTTTCTATTCATACTATCTCCTCAAAAATTTATTAAATATTGTAAACTTACTTGTAACTCTTTATAAATAGGAGAAACCGGATTATTGGAATTAAAGCTATTATTCGTAATGGAAATATTTATACTACCAAACTGGAAAAGATTGTAACTCGCCCTCAAACCTAAAATTAACATACCATTTGATTTTAATATTTTAATTGTACTATAACCAATAGTCAGAAAAGTGCTAAGTCTGTTATCAAAAAACTGATAACCAATAGTTTCATTAAAGGATAGAATTTTTATATCAAGATTTGAAAGTGAAACACTATTGTATAATATGCTTGAACTAAGATTTAGTGAAGAAGGTAAAACTAATGTATGAATTAAATTAAATGAATTAGTTTTGTTTTCAACTTTATTGTTGTAATAAGGATTGGAATCTTCCGAGTTTTGATAGGAGTAAGTCAGATTTACAAAATTATTTCCACCCAAACCAGAGAAGATATATCTGGGAGAAAATGAAATCATATTAAGAACGTTAGAGATTTTGATAGAGTCAGCGAACTGTGAAGATTTTATTTGATTATTATTGTACTGAAAGTTCAATCCGAAATTATCAGTAATCTGATAATCTGTAGAGAACAAACCAACGAATCTATTTGTTTTAGAAACTTTATTATTTCTTAAATTATTTGATCTTATCCCAATGGAAGCTTCTTAAATTAAGTCTGTTGTTTAATAATCTTAGAGAAGGATCAATTGTAATTTCGAATAAATCATTCTGTAATTGTGTGTAACCATTTGTTATAAAGCCAGGACCAATCCATTTTGTTCCTAATCTTAATGTCCAAAATGTCTGCGGATCAATATTGATATTAAATTTTGCTGCACCATCAAATTGAGATGAAATTTTAGGAGTGAAAAGAAACTCAGGGAGACTAACTTCTGATATGTTTTCTAATCGAATATCATTCGAATATGCTGAGACAGCTACTTCACCATTTAACATTAATGCTTCGATAACCTTTAATCCAAATGTTACAGAACCTACAAAATTTTCAGATGGTGTTTGTGAAATACTAATTGGTTTAATTGAAGATGAATCATCAATTGTATGAGTAAAATTAAAATCTATAAAAGCAACCGATTCATTACCATAACCAAGTTTTAGTGCATACATTTGTTGCTTGTATATACCTCCGAAAGATTGAAGCGAATCTGGATCTTTTGAAGCTCGACTTCTACCATAAAATGCTTTGAAGCGGAAATTACCGGGAGTTAATTCTATTCCTCCGCCGTAAATTTTTATATCACCGAACGTTAAATCTGAAAGATTGGAATAGAAATATCCGCCGTGTAATGTCATCCAATTAGTGATTTTTGGGCTCAAACCAAATTGATTAAAAGGCTGTAAAAATCTTGAATCATTGTTGGATAAACTCAATTCAAATGGAATGTCAATTTGCTCGAAGAGATTAAAATTAGTTCTTAAAATCATTCTTCGTTGATTTGACGGCTGTCTTGCCTGAATTCCACTAACAGAATAAAAATCAGATGATAAGTTAAGACTTCCAATATTCGAAGAAATTTAATCTCATCCGACTGAGCAAAAAGCTCAACACTAAAAAGAATTGTAAGAATTAGAAGACTAAGTTTCTGAAAATGATTGTTTGTTATACTCAAACTGTTTTGCCCTTCAAAATTTTGTGTAAACTTAAAAATTTTCAAATAATAATGCAAAGGCTATAGGTAAAAAGATTATTATGATTTCTAAAGGTGTGATTTAAAAACAGATAGGAAAGTATTAATAGATAATTATCTAAATGAGACTAATCAAAAAAATAATTCAATTATGTAGTTAATTGCTATGTTGAATTCACAAATTATTGTTGTCCACTCTTCTCGATTCTAATTGAATGCTCTACTTATTTTAGCTATTGAAAGATGCCTACCAACTTATATTTAGTTTTTAATTATAAATGACAATCAATTTTAATTTATGTAATCTCTTTAAAAAGAAGAATCCCTGCAATTAAAAATAAATTACAGGGATTTATGCAGAGCTGGCGAAGGGATTTGAACCCCCGACCTGCTGATTACAAGTCAGCTGCTCTACCTGCTGAG
>CAKZLD010000039.1 GCA_937125135.1 uncultured Ignavibacterium sp. | reverse complement strand
TCTATATAATTAAACTTTATTCGGGCAAAATCATAACTCAACAAAATTTCTAAGAACTTTCAAACCATTCTCGCCTGATTTCTGAGGGAAGAACTGTACACCAAAGAAATTATTTTTTCTTACACTCGCTGATATTTCGGGATTATTCCGAAATACAGAGGTGGTAAATTGAGTTTTAGGAATTAGTAAAAAATCTTCAAAATAAAAATCGCAAATATTTTCAATATTATTTAGAAGTGGATCATTTTCAATTTTGATTATTTCTGTAAAGTTTGAGTTGGTCTCTTTGATGATTTGATTTTCAGTTTTTGTTATCGCTTCTGGAATTATCCCAAGACAAGCTATTTCTCCAACACTTTCACACATCAAATACATTCCTGAGTTAATACCCAAAACTGGTTTATCAGAAATCATCCGTAATGCTGAAAACAAATTCATAAGGTGGATTTTTTTGATAGCTTTTTGAATACTACCTGAAAATGAGATTATAATTTTATCTGATTTCATCAGCTCGTATTCTGTTAGAGTAATGTTGAATTGATTGGTTATTGATTTCAACTTATCCGCAAGTTCGACCGAATGTTGATGGTCTAAATCTAAAATTGAAATCATCTTATTATTGGTTCTCAAGAGATTTTAGTTCATTAATCTTTTTATCGAGAAGCTGAATTTTATCGTTAAGTTCCAACAATTTTGTATCAATTTGATTTTCAAACTCTGCTTTGTCCCAATAACCTCTATTTTCAAAATAAGTTTTAAATAGCCAATTATGTTTTAATGCTTCCATATTTTCGGCAAGTCGTGATGCACTGATCTTAGTATCTTCAGAAACCTGAACAAGATTCTCTAAAATTTTATTTATGCTTTTTCCCTCAGTTCCCTGATCTGTCATTAAAGTACCGAGAACTCCCTTTCCTTCAGAAACACCTTTAAGTAATGTATCAATTCCAGCAACTACATTATTAGTATTTTTAACAACTGTCTCAACTCCTCTTCCGAGTTCATCGAAAAGAGATATTATATTCTTTAAATCCTCAGTCAAAGAAGTAAGACTTCTGTCAGCCGTTTTAGTAATGCTAGTTGCAGTTTTATATAATTCCTCATCATTCAATATTTTTCCGATTGTTCCTTCTCCCTTGTTAACCCTTGCAATTATTTCTGAGAGATTTTTAGTCATCTCTTTTGTGTAAGCAAGAATTCCTTGAGTTTCATCAATAACATCTGCGAAACTAAGTGGCTCACGTGAGAGAATTGTTCCATTATCTTCGATTACATCAGAATTTGGTGAACCCATAGTAATCAAAACAACTTTATTCCCTACCAATCCTTCTGTTTCGATACTTGCCTTTGAATCTCTTTTTATGAATCTTCTGATGTCTGATTTAATTCTCATTGAAACTTCAACCAAACCTGAAGTGTCGGGCATTATTTTGATATCTCTCACCGCACCTACGTCAATACCGCCGAATCTAACGGAAGCTCCATTTCTAAGTCCTTCGGTGTTTTTGAAATATGCTTTTATGGTGAAAGTAGATACAAAAAGTTGGTCTTTATTGCCAAGCATAAAAATACCGATGACTAACAGGACGCTTCCGAAGAAAATAAAAATACCTAATTTGGCTCCACTTAGATCTTTAAACATTTGTTGTCTCTGATTTATTTAATATTTCATGTTTGAAAAATTGAATTAAAAATTCATCATTTGATGAAGTCATATCTTCCAAACTTCCATCAAAAATAATCTTTCCCTCGTTTAACATAATTGCACGGTCAGCAATAATTTCTGCACAAAGCAAATCGTGAGTAACTACAACTGAAGTCATCTTTAAGGATTTCTGTAATTCAAGTATTAACATACTTATTTCTTTGGAAGTAATTGGATCGAGACCAGTTGTTGGTTCATCATAAAGCATTAGTTTTGGTTCAGTTATTATTGCTCTGGCAAGTCCTACTCTTTTTCTCATTCCTCCGGATAGTTCTGATGGCATTTTATCTATTGCTTCGAGAAGAGATACTTTTTCCAGAACAGATACAATTTTTTCTTCACGCTCTTTTGGAGTGAATTCAAAATTTCTAACAAGCGGAAATTCAAGATTATGTCTTACACTCATCGAATCGTATAATGCAGCACTTTGAAAAAGAAATCCGATTTGCTTTCTTAATTCATTAAGCTCTTTGATGTTAAGAGAAAGAACATTTTTGTTTTCGATAAAAATTTGTCCGCTATCTGGTTCAAGTAATCTTACAATACATTTTAGTAAAACACTTTTCCCTGTTCCGCTTCTGCCCAAAATAACAAGATTCTCTCCGTCTTTGGCTTCAAATGAAACATCATCTAACACAACTTTTGAATTAAATCTTTTTGAGAGGTTTTGTATTCTAAGCATACTACACCGTTGGCCAAAGCCATAAAGTTATTTTTACCAGAATCATATCGAATATTAGAATTAGTAAAGAAGAGACTACTACTGCCGTTGTTGATGCCTTTCCAACGCCTTCGGTTCCGTTTGTAGTTGTATAACCCTTATATGTTCCCACAACTCCGACTATAAATCCGAAAACAAATGTTTTAAGAATTCCCGGGATGGCATCTCCAAATTCAACTGACTTTAGTACTGAACCCAAATAAAATTCAAAAGTCATATTCTGAACTAATAGTACCGCAACATAAGCTCCAAAAAGTGAAATAAATATCACATAAACAGTTAAAACCGGCAGAATAAAAGTACAGGCAAAAATTCTGGTAACAACTAAAAACTTAAATGGATTTATTGCTCCGACTTCCATTGCATCAATTTGTTCTGTCACTCTCATCGAGCCAAGTTCAGCACCTATACCAGAGCTTACACGACCCGCAAAAATCAGAGCTGTGATAACAGGACCAAGCTCTCTTACAATTGAGATTCCTACAGAACCCGGCAGATTTGATTCAGCACCAAAGCGAGCAAGAACTGGCTGAGTTTGCATCGCAACAACAAGTCCAATAATAAAACCAGTAACACTTACGATTGGGAAAGTTCTGATTCCCAACTCGTTCATATGTTTTCTTACTTCATAAACTTCGTAAGGTGGGACAAAAACGTATTTGAAGAATTGAACAGAAAAAGTCCATAACCCTGCGATCATTATGAAAAACTCTGTTATCCTTTTTTCGAGAGATAACTGGTAGGTATATGATAATCTTCTTCTTGCCATTAGTTTTTTTATAAATTCAAAACTTTTATTTGAAATTTATTAAAAATGAAAACAGATTAAAAGTATAAAACCTTTAATCTTTCAATATCATTCTATCACAAATAAAATAATCTTTTTGATGTAACTTTGTAATAGATATAAAACAAAAAAAATTATGAGAAAAATAATTCTTATTTTAATATTATCTTTTTCCCCATTATTCTGGTATTGTAATGAAAGTACTAAAGCTGATATTGCTAATCAGAGCAATTCGGTTAATGAAGATTTTTCCAAGGCAATCAATGATAGACTAAGCTCGATTGATTCACTCGATACAATTTTCCTTTCCATAAAAGATAATTTCGGTTTAATAAAGAATTTCTATTTGGGGAATGAATTCCAACCAGTTTTATTAAAAGATTTCGATTCACACATAATAGTTGATTCAATTATTAACTTATTTCAAAATGCAATTGAGCATGGTATTAATCCTAAAATATATAGCACCGAACTTGTTAGAAATGAATTTAATAACGCAAAAAAAAGTGAATTTAATTTAAATCAAAGATATTATCACCTTGCAAATACGGAAATATTGCTAGCTAATTCACTGATCAGCTATTCGGTTCATTTACGACAGGGGTTGATTAATCCAAACATTCTCTTTGCTCCCAATTATGAAATACCTTTGAAAAGATTAACTCCTTCAGAAATAATTGAAATTCTTCAACAGAAAAATATTTTTAACTATTTGGAAAACATAAAACCAAAATCAGATAGATATGTAAAACTCCAGCAAGTATTAAAGAAATTTGAAAGTCTTTCAAATGAAGAATGGGAAATTATTCCTGTGCCAAATTCAAAGATTGAACCTGGCAACAGCTATCAATACATAAATCAAGTCATTAAAAAATTAATCGTTCTTGGATTTATTGACACCAACAAAGTAAAAATTCAAGACACGTTTAAATACGACAAAAATCTCGTCGAGTCAATTAAACTCTTCCAGAAATCACACGGGCTAATTGACGATGGAATCATTGGAAAAGGAACAATTGAAAGATTAAACATCCCGCCCAAACAATATGTTGATAAGATAAAATTAAACCTTGAGCGATTCAGATGGAATGATTATTCTGATACAAGCAAATATATTTTAGTAAACATACCTGACTTCAAATTGAAAGCCATTGAAAACAAACAAGAAAAATTTGAAATAAAAGTATGCGCAGGGCGAAAAATCAAATGGCAGACACCTGTTTTATACAGTCAGTTGAGCTATCTGGTTTTGAATCCAACTTGGTCAGTACCTCAGAGCATAGTTCAGGAAGAAATAATTGATGGAATAAAAAAAGATTCCCTTTATTTGAAAAAACGAAATTTCAAAGCATACAAAGGTGGTAAACCAGTAAGTCTGGATGAAATCAATATCAGCGAATTAAAAACTAAAAGGTACACTCTGATTCAGGATCCGGGGGATGGTAATGCTCTTGGCAAAATAAAATTTATGTTTGATAATCCATTTGGAGTTTATCTTCACGATACACCCACACGTGCACCTTTTAATTACGTAAACAGAGCTGTAAGTCACGGTTGTGTAAGAGTTGAAAAACCAATTCAATTGGCGGAGTTTTTATTAAAAGATAATTCGAATTGGACTATTGATTATGTAAAAATTGAAACAGGATATCAGGTCAATGACAAAAATTTGATAAATGAATTTCAAAGTGTAAGAAGTCAACTAAGGAAAAATTTCAGTTACGGTAAAACGACTGAAGTCAGATTATATCAACCAATACCATTGTTCATTGATTATTTTACTGCATGGGTTGATGAGAATGGAATACTAAACTATCGTGATGATGTTTATGGTAAAGATTTAATTCTAAAGAAGAAATTAAATCTTTAGTGAAATTATTTTTTCCAGAATGCAGGAGAAAAGAGTAATAAGACAGTAAATAATTCTAATCTTCCGACAAGCATAAAGAAACTTAAAATCCATTTGCTTAAATCAGAGAGCGAAGAAAAATTTCCTACAGGACCTACTATTCCAAGTCCGGGACCCACATTTCCAAGACAAGTTGCAGAAGCACCAATAGCTGTGAAAAAATCTAAACCAGATATTGATAGAATTAAAGCACCTAAAACAAATATGAAAATGTAAATTATAATAAATGCCTGAACATTTGATATAATTTCTAATCCAACTGCTTTGTCATTGAAACGTACCGGTATGATAGCTCTTGGATGGATTAATCTTTTGAACTCCAGCCAACTATTTTTTAGAAGAAGAGAATGTCTTGCGAATTTAATTCCACCACCTGTTGAACCTGTACAGCCACCAATAAACAATAAAATAAAAAACATTATTCTCGAAAAAGGTGCCCAGTTTTCATAATCCGAAGAAACATAACCTGTTGTGGTTACCAAAGAAGTAACGTGAAATAAAGTCTGTCTAAAAGATTCCTCTAAGTTGAAAGAATGATGAGGTCTGTGAATAAACATTATACTGAGAGTTGCAAAAAGAAGAAATGTAACATAAAATTTGAACTCTGAATTTTTCTTGAATACATCAAAATTTTTATGTAGTACATGGTAATGAAGAGTAAAATTCATACCGGCAAAAAACATAAAAATTATAAAAACATATTGCACGAAGATTGAATCGAAGTGAGCAGTGCTTGCATTTTTAGTTGAAAAACCACCCGTCGCCATAGTAGTAAGAGAATGATTTATAGCATCAAAAAAACTTAATCCGCCGATAAAAAGTAAAATAGTTTCTGCAACTGTCAATATCACATAAATTCCCCAAAGTCTTTTAGCTGTTTCTTTTACTCGGGGATGAAATTTATCTTTTGTAATTCCGGGCACTTCTGCAGAAAATAATTGCATACCACCAATTCCCAACAAAGGCATAATTGCTAATGAAAGAACTATTATTCCCATTCCACCAATCCATTGAGTCATACTTCTCCAAAAAAGTAAACCTGCCGGCAGTTTTTCAATGTCTGTAAGAATAGTTGCACCTGTTGTAGTGAAGCCCGACATTGTTTCAAAAAAAGCATCAGAAAAGGAAGTAATAGAACCGTGAATTATAAAAGGTATTGAACCAAATACAGACATTATAACCCAGCCTAATGTAACTATTAAATAGCCTTCTCTTTTACCAAGTTGCTGCTTGTCTGCATCTTTAGTAAAAAACCAAAGTATAATTCCAGTTAAAATTGTTACTACCGAAGAGATGACAATAGCTGAAATGTCATCATGACCATAATAAATTGAAAAGGGAATGCCTGGCAGCATTAAAATTCCGGTTAGTATTAGTAGGAAGCCGATTATGTTTATTATGATTTTATAATTCATCTATCTAACAAATAAAATTATTTTTTCCAGTAAGCTGGAGAAAAAAGAATTAAAACGGAAAATATTTCTAAACGGCCTAAAATCATTATAAAACTAAGAACCCACTTACCTATATCAGGGACAGAACTATAATTAGTAGCCGGGCCTGTTAAATTCAATCCGGGACCAATATTAGCAAGACAAGCCGCAACTGAACCCATTGCAGAAGTAGAATCCATCCCTGTAATATTCAAAACTACAGAACCTAAACCGAAAATAAACAAATAAAGAAGTACAAATCCGCCAACTTTTGCAATGATATCTGATTGCACTGCTTTACCATTTTGTCTAACAGGAATAATTGCATTAGGATGAATGAGTCTTTTAAATTCTAATAAACTATTCTTTAATAGAAGTTGATATCTTACCATTTTTACTCCGCCACTTGTTGAGCCAGCGCAAGCACCAAACAATAAAAGTATTAAAAAAATCTCCGTGAAAAATGGTGCCCATAATTGATAATCAACTGTAGAAAAACCTGTCGAGCTTAAAATAGAGATATAGCTAAAAGCTGCTTGTCTGAAGGAAGACTCAATTGGAATATTGTTTACAAAAATTAGAAATAAACCAGTAATAAAAATTATCAGAATAATGAAACCTGAATAAAATCGAAACTCACTGTCTTTAAAGTAATTTAGAATGTTACCTTTTAATGCTAAATAATGAAGTGAAAAATTTGTTCCGGCAATAAACATAAAAAGAATTATCACATATTCAATATATGGCGAATTGTAAAAAGCAATACTCTGATTTTTGGTTGAGAAGCCGCCACTTGCCAAAGTTCCAAATGAATGACATAGAGAGTCAAATAAATTCATCCCACCAAATAATAACATAACTGTTTCGATCAGAGTAAAGATTACATAAATTGCCCAAAGTCTTTTAGCAGTTTCCTGAACTCTCGGATGAAGTTTGTCTTTAGTCGGTCCTGCAACTTCAGCCTGGAATAATTGCATACCTCCGATTCCCAATAAAGGAAGTATTGCAATTGATAGAACTATTATTCCCATACCTCCAATCCAGTGAGTCATACTTCGCCAGAATAATAAACCGTGTGGTAATTTTTCAATATCATTTAAGATTGTTGC